>JAJRZI010000060.1 GCA_024275295.1 Gammaproteobacteria bacterium
AACTGTTCTTTGCGGGTCTTCTTGCGGAATTTCTCGAAGTTAGTATCGGCAAAGGTTTGTTGGCGCATGTCAGATTCTAGCGTTCTTAGGAGGATGCGGTATTATCGCTCAAAATACGGAATTAATCAGAGGTTCCTTAGTAATTAATGCGGTCATCTTTTATCACAGCATGCCGACTGCGGTAATGAAAACGCCGCATTGCTTGATCAAATACCCATGCCGGCTCAAGTGATTGATCTGACAATAGGGATAGGCAGCAGCTCTCTTGCACAATTCTGATAGCGCTCTCACCTAAAAAACTCAATGATTGTTTAAGGATGGTTTCACTATTGGTATCAATCTGACTGCTCTCAAATGCTATCCAGGGAGGAAGGGTCAGATGCACTCCATCCAGGTCGTTATTTACAGTAAATGAATTTACACTTAATAGCTTTGATGTTGAATAGACAGGCAAGCCACCCGCATACCAAAATTTAAGCTGTGGCTTTAGCATGCGGCCAAGTCGCTGATCAACCAATATGACCACAAACTCGATATCGTGCCGTCGTCTGGGTTTGAATTTTACCGGATAGCCGAGTAGCCCCTCTATCTCTTTGTGCCTAACCTCTGATTTAGAGATCTGTAGTACCTCTTTTAACGCGGCATAAAAATCTGTCTGTTTAGCGTTGATAACATACGGCTCTAAATGACCGCCATACATATCCCAACGATCCATCAATGCAGAGGCCATACGTTCACTCCAGGTATACTCATCGGTATAGAGCAGCACCCCTTGCTTATGACCCGCTTCAGCAATCAAGTCGGCAAGCGCATAGGCCTCATCTTCAGGGCGCAGTGCGATTTGAAAGAGTCGTGGTGTTGTGGGTGCATCTATTGGTAGATAGTTCAGTGTTAATGCAGGTAGCGTAGGCTGACTTAAAGCAAACTGTTCAACGCGCTGTTTCTCTAATGGCCCGATAATACAGTCGAATCCACTCAATATATTTGCGTCTTTTGCCAGGCTATCAATTAGCTCGACACTATCGATAACAGTGATATTTATCCCATGTGCCTCCGCAGCCGACTCCATACCTGCCACTATTATTTGGGAGAGCACCGCCATTTCACCTTGCAGTGGCAGCAGTACTCCCACATGCAGTCCCTGCTGCTCTGAGCCAAACAGTTTGGGAAAGAGCAAAACAGCGGGATGTTTTCTGTGGTTTAGTTGCCATGCTTTGATGGCTGCTGCTGCATTTTGTTCTGTGCAGGGCTCTTGATCGACAGCCTGTACAAGATCAAGCCAGCCAGCAAAAACGGTCAGCCTCTCCGGGTTGCCAATATCGATGTTTGCCGCCGTTGCCAATGAGATAAGCCGACTGCGAAAATCCGGGTCACAATAATTGTGTTGATGAATGGATGGATATGAATGCTTAGCCCCAACCTGTGCCGCTAAATACTCATTGTCTGATGGCCAAATCAAAGAGTGGGGTGGCGGTTCTGCGAAGGCGGATAGTATTGAAAGCCACAGCATCAGCGTGCCATTCAGCAACTGATACCCATAGCAATAATTTGTACCGATCATCTTGATGATTTTAGCTGAAAAAAATAGCACTGCCCTGCTACGCATCCCGTTGTAAAATACCGCGCCAACCTAATAGCTAATTTTGGATTAATCATGCAGCAGCCTGAAAAAGCGACTGAAAGAACATCGACCAATTTCAATCGCCTGAAGAAGCGCCTGGAACGCCAAGTCGGCAAGGCCATTGCCGATTTTAATATGATTGAAGAGGGGGATACCGTACTGGCCTGTCTCAGCGGTGGTAAAGACTCCTACACCATGCTGGATATTCTGCTTAACCTGCAGAAGCGTGCGCCGATCGATTTCCGCATCATCGCCATGAATCTGGATCAGAAACAACCACTTTTCCCGGAGCATGTGCTGCCGGGTTATCTCAGCACGCTGGGTATTGAGTACCATATCATCGAAGAGGATACCTACTCGATAGTCAAAGAGAAGGTGCCTGAGGGCAAGACCACCTGCTCCATGTGTTCCCGTCTGCGTCGGGGGGTGATCTACCGGGTGGCCAAGGAGTTGGGCGCCAACAAGGTGGCACTGGGCCATCACCGGGATGATATGGTGCAGACGCTGTTCCTGAATATGTTCTTTGGTGGCAAGCTGAAGGGGATGCCACCCAAGCTACGCACTGATGATGGTGAGCTGGTGGTGATTCGCCCGCTGGCCTATTGTCATGAGAATGAGATTGTCCGTTATGCCAATCGGCGGGAGTTTCCCATCATCCCCTGCAATCTCTGCGGCTCACAAGATAACCTGCAACGTCAGAATATTAAACAGATGCTGCTGGAGTGGGAGAAAGAGTACCCTGGTCGTACTGAGACTATCTTTCGCGCCATGCAGAATATAGCGCCATCACATCTGGCAGACAGTGCGCTGTTTGATTTCAAATCACTGTAATGCTTGAAAAAATTAACCCGCCAGCCGGTCAAAGATACGAAATCCAGCCACATAGGTACCTATGGCCGACCCCAGTGTGCTGAGGATAAAGACCAGCAGGATGCGGGAGACCCGGTTTTTCCACCAGCCTTTGATGTGCACGGTATCCTTGCGCAGTCGGGTAAAATCGCCAACCTCAGGTTTGCGCAGATAGATCTCTGCGGCAGCCGTAACCATGCCCGCACCAATGGTTGGGTTGAGCGAGGTGAGCGGCGCTGCCAGAAAGGCGGTGATGATCGTCAATGGGTGGGCGGCTGCGACTAGCGCACCAAGGGCGGAGAGTCCACCATTGATCAGCACCCAATCTGAAATGAGCTGCCAACCCAGCTCTGGACTGCGTGAGAAGCCAATGCCAAAACCGACAAAAATCAGTGCAACGATAAACCAGGGGATCAGCTTTGGCCAGGTGCTGGAGGTGGGCATCTGATCCAGCTTTTTAATTTTTTCGGCGGGGTGTTGAATCCCGGCCTCCAGATAGCTCTGAATGCCTTTGAGATGACCGGCACCCACAACGGCCAGCACATTCTCATGCCCGTCGTGTAGCACCTCTTCCAGCAGTCGTGCAGCCATGTACTGGTCACGCTCATCAATCAGC
This sequence comes from Gammaproteobacteria bacterium, assembly GCA_024275295.1. Taxonomy (GTDB): domain Bacteria; phylum Pseudomonadota; class Gammaproteobacteria; order Chromatiales; family Chromatiaceae; genus WFXD01. Next base: position 3,087 of record JAJRZI010000060.1, read on the forward strand.
GGCAGGTAGAGCGCCTCCTGTTCATCCGCGAACTGGGCAAAGGTGGTTTCGAGGATATCGCCCTCTTTAAGGCGCTCGATCTCCTCCTCGGAGACCTCTTCATGTGACATAACACTGGCAATCAGCCCGCTAAAGACTGCAAACCGCTGCCACCAGGGGATGTTCTGGGCAACGCGTTTGAGGGTGGTGCCGATCTCCCTGTCAATCAGCAGTACGGGCCGCTGGCTATCTTGAGCTGACTTGATGGCTTCGCGCTGCTCAGCGCCCGGCTCAATCTCAAACTGCTCTGCCATACGCTGCTGGAAGGCACCTAATGCCAGGCTGGCAATGACCATCAGCACCTTTTTTTCGCGCATAACACGGAACAGATCCATGCGGGCGAGTGAATCCGGGTCGATGAGTGAGTTATAGCGGCTGGGGCACAGCTCAACAGCTACAGCATCATATTCATCTGTAGCCAGCAGCTCCTTGACCTTCTCTGCACTGGCGCGTGAAACATGGGCGGTACCCAGCAGGGTGATGCGGCTGTTTCCTATCTGAATATCAACTACGGGTTCCTGATGGTCACTCATGTTTCTGGTGTTACTCTGCATTGGGTCTAATGGAAAGATACATAATAGCAGGATGTGGCCCTCTCCAGTATGCTTGACGCAATCCCGTATGGGTGCCATAACATGAACCACCCACATCCTCTGTTGACAGGTAGACATAATGCCAGGCTTTTTTACCCGCAATCTCACGCTGCTGTTAGTGGTTTTGTTACTTGCGGGTTGTCAAACACTTGAGACCAAGAAAAGGGATGTGTCGCTTGATAGGGTGCTGCACGCCTATGAGACCGCCATGCGCTGGAGCTATATCCGTCAGGCCTACAGCCTCATGAGACCTGAGCGGATCAAAGAGGCAGGGATTCCGCAGGGGTTGGAGAATATCAAGGTGACCCGTTATGAGATCCTGGAACCCGCCGTCAACGATATAAAAAGCAATACAGCAAGACAGGTTGCATTGATAAGCTATGTTGAAAAGGATCGACAGCAGGAGAAGACGCTCACAGACCATCAGCTGTGGGAATATGATAAGAGTGCAGAACGCTGGTATCTGGTCAGCGAAATACCCGCCTTTGTCACCCAACCCAAGATGCGCGCCTTGCCACTGGGTCAATAGGTAGCCGTTGATGCGCCACCCACAAAAATTTCCCTCATCGGCCACCTTTCTGGTTACTGCTGCCGCCTTCGTTATCCTGGTTGCCGGCCTGCGTGAGGCGCAACCGATATTGGTGCCTTTCCTGCTCTCCGCCTTTATTGCCATCATTGCCATGCCGCCGCTGGTCTTTCTGCAGCACCGGCATATCCCCAAAGGGTTGGCGCTCACGCTGGTCATTGGCGGTGTGGTTGGTGTCGGCATGCTGATGGGGGCGCTGGTGGGGAGTGCGGTGGATGACTTTTCAGCACAGCTGCCCACCTATCAGGCAAAGCTTGAGGTGCAGACGGTAGGTTTCCTGAACTGGCTGGCCGGGATGGGTATCGAGATCTCCCGGGAGGTGGTCAACAGTCTGCTTGATCCGGCAAAGGCGATGAAGATGGCGGCTCAGGGGCTGAATACCCTCGGTGGGTTGCTCACCAATGCCTTCCTGATTCTGCTGACGGTCATCTTTATCCTGCTTGAAGCCTCCAGTTTTCCGACCAAGCTGCATCAGATCTTCGATGATCCAGAGCACTCCTTCACCCAGCTTGAGCGATTCACCGACAATATCAAGCGCTACATGGCCATCAAGACCGGCACCAGCCTGTTAACGGGCCTGGTTGTTGCCGTTTGGCTCTGGGTGATCGGTGTGGACTACCCCGTGCTGTGGGGTACCCTGGCCTTTCTGCTCAACTATGTGCCCAATATCGGATCTATCATTGCGGCCATCCCGGCACTGTTGCTGGCGC
>JAJRZI010000061.1 GCA_024275295.1 Gammaproteobacteria bacterium
AACCAGATTACTGACTGAGGTTTCAACAAACAGGATATCGCCCGCAATCTCCATTAACACAGATTCATCCGGGATAACGTCGCCCGCAACAATTTCATTGATGCGGTTTGCCTGGCCTTTCATGCGCTCCCGCAGTTCACCTCGACCAACCATGCCTAGGGTATCTGCAATCTTACGTAGCGGTTGTTCCAGCCCCTTAAGCTCTTGCGTATTCTTTGCGCTGCTTCGAATAAAGAGATCCAACTGATCTTTGATGTGAAGAAGATCTGCCTGTATTGCATCATGCAGGGATTCCAGTAACTCACGGTTTAACCCGGAAAGCTCTTCGCGTCCGGCTTCAACCTCTTCGGCACTGGGTAGGATAAGCTCTAACTCAAAGGCATCTTTTATAGACTGAACCAGCTTATTTTCTATTTTTGCCTGGGCAATATAGTAGAGCAGATTTTTCTGCAGATCTGTGGCCGTTACATTTTTTAGAGCTGGTTCACCACGGTCTATCAACAGCTTGATCTGGCGATCCAACCGCCCCAGCAAAAGCTTGACCGCAATCCCTGGCTCAATGGCATGCGCATTTAGCGCAACAATGGCACCCCGTGCAATTCTAAAAAGCTGCTTTACTGTTCTGCTGCCTGCTGACCTCTCCAGCTTGTGAGCAACTTTTTCAAGGCGGCCAAGCGCATCATCCTGATTTTCACCCCTATACCAACCCAGCAACCCCCTGTGATAGTCGTAACGCAGACGCCGCGCTAATTGAGGCAACTTATCATTAACCACATCATCCGCTTGATCAAAAGCCAATTTACGCTCAAGTGCTGGCGCAAACAGGGCAACATCGGAGAGCAGATCCGCGTCTCTGGCTGCCCGCAGATCATTCATTAGCGGTAACATAAGGATTGGGATATCACGATATCCGGACTGCATCTTTTCAAGATAGTCCGGCAGGGTGATCAAGGCTCGCATCAAGGCCTCAGCAGCCTCGGTATGGTGTGAGACCTGATACTGTTCCAGCGCTCTTGCAGCCAGCTCCATCTCTTCTGCCAGCATAGCGGCGCCAAAGAGTTGAACCATCCGCAAAGTGCCGTAGATTTGATGCAGTTTTTCTATGCAGGTTTGAATGGACTCCTGCTCGCCACTGCCTTCTACATACTCTTCAAGCGCATGGCGCGCCTGGGCAATAAGCTCATCAAGCTCATCTTTAACCCACGGCAGAGTGCTGTGTTCTCGGGCGTCTTTCATGCGCACCACATCCTAGGGGGGATTATTCCGGCAACCGGAAGCCAGATACAGACTGCTGCAACTCATCCGCTGTATCTGCAAGCAATCCAATGGACGACGCTGTTTGCGCCGTTCCATCTGAAGTCTGTTTCGTGATCTCCTGGATAATATTCATTGTCTCATTGATGCGGCCTGCCCCTGCAGATTGTTGCTGCGCAGATTTTGCAATCTCACCCGTCATATCTGCAATATAACCAGACACTGTTTCAATCTCTTTTAGCGCCTCACCCGCGTTTTCCGCCAGGTTCGCACCCTTTACCACCCCGGCTGTGCTGGCTTCCATTGAGCTGACGGCCTCATTGGTATCTGCCTGAATAGTTCTCACCAATGCTTCAATCTGCTTGGTTGCGTTACTTGAGCGTTCAGCCAGTCGTTGTACCTCATCCGCCACCACGGCAAAACCACGCCCAGACTCACCCGCCATGGCTGCCTGCATGGCGGCATTAAGTGCGAGGATGTTGGTTTGATCTGCAATATCCTCAATCAACTCAACAATATCACCAATCTCCTGCGAGCTTTCACCCAGCCGCTTGATGCGTTTTGAGGTCTCTTGAATCTGTTCACGAATGGTATCCATACCTTCAATGGTTGAGCGCACGGTATCAGCACCTTTGGCCGCAATATCAACCGACCGTTGGGCAACTTCAGCTGATTCTGTTGCGTTCTTGGACATATCATCGATAGCTTCCGCCATGCCTTGAATAGTACTCGTGACTGACGTTATCTCCCCCGCCTGATGCTCACTGGACTCAGCCAGATGCATGGCGGTTGCGCGACTCTCTTGAGCAGATGAGGAGACCTTGTCTGCGGTGTTGTTAATCGTCATTACCAGATCACGCAGGGCCTCGATCGCATAATTGATGGAGTCGGCAATGGCGCCTGTAATATCCTCCGTCACCGTTGCTGCAACAGTCAGATCACCATCAGCCAGATCACCCATCTCATCCAGCAGACGCAGAATAGCCTGCTGGTTTTTCTCATTTTGCTGCTGACTTGCCGCCTCCCGCTGCTTTGCTTTGGCCAACAGCACAGAACCCAGTAAAATCAGGAAAACAGCACCTACAGCACCAAGAAAGATAGGGGTTAAAGAGTCAACCTTATAAGGCCCAACATGGATTCGACCAGGAGACTGTTTAAAAGCCATCACCAGTTGATCACCTGCAACACTTACCTCCTCAGAATCACTGGTTACCGTGCTGGCGGCACTGAGTACCGGCAACAGACTTGGGGTAGCATCAATAATCTCTTCAGCATGGTCTTCAACGGGTACAAAAAGCTGGCTCAGCTCTGTCAGTTTCTGTACCAGCGCCTCACCCTTTACCTGATCAATGCCCAGACGCTTATCACCCTTATGCAGACCATTGATAATACTGCCAAATCGATCCACATCCTGAGCAAACTGATCAATAGCTGTCGTGGCAGCCTCACCACCGGCAAGCACTTGGCTTGAGTCATTGCCGATACGCTGGGCCAACATGGGCAATTCTGATGCTATATATATCTGCCTGGGGGCAGCATGCTGTTCAACCAGTCCATTTACAACCACATCTGTCAGCTTCTGTAGCTTAGGAATAGTTTCAGTAATGACATTTACGTATTCTCTCACCAGGAGAATGGCATCCTGACCTGCCAGCACGGCATCTGTATTTGCACTTAGTTTTTGCCATGCCGTCTCCAACCCTTTTATTTCAGGCGTCACCTCAAGAGGATGCGCAGGCAAATCATCTTTTTTTGAGCCTTGTTTCAGTTCCTGCAGAATCTGGTTAAAACGATCACGCGTCTCTCTCAACCAGGCGAACGCTTTCTTATCACCCGTTGATGCTGCCAGGGTATATTTAGCCACCCGCTGAGAAAGAACTCGCTGTTCCATTGAGCGCAGCAGGTATTGCCTGTCATGGGCGTCCCAGGTTGTCACATGGATAAACGCCAGTAGTGATAAAACGATTGAGGTTATTAGAAGCACCGTTAACAGAATAATGGAGGCGTTAGATCCAGAGGCGCTATTTTTTGACGATACTTTCATTCATCTTTCTCCCGAAAGAGTATTATTTTTTACTTTCAGCATTTCTTATCACTATGCAATCAGGTACTAGCAGGGGGCATAGCACTGACTACAACATCAGCACTATAACGCAGCCATTTGAAACTCTGTGCTATCTGCCAGCGCAAACATACTAAATACCGGACAGATATCGCCATCATATTCAAATGCTGTTTTTACAAATCTCTTATATAGACCACCACCCGATGGCGAATAGTCCATCTGGGTTTCCTGGGAAAAGTGCCGCATCCCCATCACCTCTTTTACCAACAAACCACTAAAGACCCCCTGGTGCTTGACGACAAGCACCCGGCAGCGTCGATCTGTCATCACAGGTTCACCGCCAAAAAACAGCTGTAGATCTATGATAGGTAACAAGCTACCACGTACATTAGCCACCCCTTTTACCCATGAGTGTGTACCTGGCACCCGTGTTACATCCGCTGGAAAATGCAGTATTTCAGAAACCTCATTCAACGGAGCCACCACACGCATCTCATTCAATAAAAAGATTACCCCCTCCCAATACTGATGCGCTTCTTCAAATTCAGGCAGCGTAGATAGCCGGGCAATACTTCGTTGTTCAATATCACTTAACAGTTGAACAAGCTCATGAGGCGTCCTGGCTGACATCATTTTATCTGCTTGGATTTTAAAACTAAGTGGGACATCTGATGGGTCATTTGCGAACTTTTTTATCCTTACTGCTATCCCGCAAGAACTGTTTGGATCTTTGCAAGCAACTCTTTTGCTGCCACCGGCTTTACCACGTACTCCTTCGCACCCTGCCGTTTACCCCATGCCTTGTCCGTTTCCTGATCCTTGGTTGTAACCATAATAACAGGGATATCCTTGGTTTCCGGATCGCGACTTAATTGTCGCGTTGCCTGAAAGCCATTCAGACCCGGCATCACAACATCCATCAGGATCAGATCCGGTTGCCCACGCTTGGCCTCAGCCACACCTTTCTCTCCATCATCGGCAAGCAGTACCGTATAACCCTCTTTTTCAAGCAGGGTTTTCATGATATGCGTCTCAGTGGGAGAATCATCAACAATGAGGATTGTAGTCATCGTTATTACCTATAACTCCTATTATCTACAGCCTATTGGCCAGCTTGTTCAATCAGCATGCCCGGCATGAGTTTTGATGGCGCCCAGTAACTCCTCCCGAGTAAAGGGTTTTGTGAGGTATTGTTCTGAGCCCACGATCCTTCCTCGCGCCCGGTCAAACAGCCCGTCTTTACTCGAAAGCATAATGACAGGGGTGCGCTTAAATTCCTCATTATGCTTGATCAACGAGCAGGTCTGGTAACCATCAAGGCGCGGCATCATGATGTCTACAAATATAACATCAGGATGGCTGTCAGCTATCTTGGCCAACGCATCGAAACCATCCGTCGCTGTCAGCACCTCACAACCCGCTTTTTTTAAAAGGGTTTCAGCCGTACGCCGGATAGTTTTACTGTCGTCAATGACCATCACCTTGAGGCCAATGATGTTGTTATATTCAGTCGCCACTGATCACCTTGTCAGATACATAAAGTAGTTAATTATGGCTCATGAAAACAGACAACAAAAGAGCCATGTCAAATCAGCGCACAGACCATATCAATTGGCGTTGCCTACTGCAACATAACAGTTTAGTCAAGTATTGTAGTTGACAAAAACCGTAAGGAATAAAAATCTGCCCGGAACAAATTTTCACGCCAGCCCCAACGGAGGGAGGCGCAAGGAGGCACCGAATAAAAACAGATTGAAATACAGAGAGAATCACTTATCCTCTCTGGGTCTGCACAACCTTAATCATATAGTGTAACAGTCAAAACGTGCAGTGACTGTGACTGTTTTAACTAAATGGCAAATTCGATGTAAACACAATGGCCATCAGATCATGACTATTTCCCTTGGTGTTGTAATGGATTCAATCCAGAACATCACAATACAAAAAGACAGCACCTTTGCCATGCTGCTGGAGGCTCAAAGGCGTGGCTGGGTCATCTGGTATATGGAACAGGGTGACCTTTTCCTTGAGAGTGATCGCACCCATAGCCGGATGCAACAGCTTCAGGTCACAGATAACCCATCGCACTGGCATGATCTCTCATCAGAACGTACCGCACCACTGGATGAGCTGGATGTGGTGCTGATGCGCATAGATCCTCCTTTTGACATGGAGTACATCTACACCACCTACCTGCTGGAGCAGGCCGAGCAACGCGGTGCCCTTATCATCAACCGGCCACAAAGCCTGCGCGATGCCAATGAAAAGCTCTTCACCGCCCGATTTCCACGGTGCTGCGCACCCACAGTGGTCGCACGCAGTCACAGCCGACTGCTTGAATTTCTGGAAGAGCACCAGGATATCATCCTTAAACCACTGGGAACTATGGGTGGCGCATCGATCTTCAGGGTTCGCCAGGGCGACCCAAACACCAACGTTATCCTTGAAACACTGACCCAACATGGCACCCGATTCACCATGGCTCAGCGATTCGTACCTGAAATCAGCGCCGGTGATAAACGTATCCTGATGATTGATGGTGAGCCGGTTCCTTACGCACTCGCCCGTATCCCAAAACCGGGCGAGACCCGTGGCAACCTGGCTGCAGGCGGCACTGGCAGAGGACAGCCGCTATCTGAGAATGATCTCAGGATTGCCCATGAAGTTGGCCCCACCCTGCGTGAGCGCGGCATCCTGTTTGCCGGTCTGGATGTCATCGGTGATTACCTGACCGAGATCAACGTCACCAGCCCCACCTGTATTCGAGAGCTCGACCAGCAGTTCAACCTCAACATCAGCGCCACACTGATGGATTGCATTGAAGGGAAACTGCACCCGCACACATGAGTCGCCCCGCCATCATCAGCTCTTTTGACCGTCTGGGTCTCACGCTCTTCTTCGCTGTCTGCCTGCATATCACATTGATACTTGGCATTGGCTTTGATGCGCCCCACCCCAAACCCCAGGCAGCGGCACGCACGCTTGAGGTGATGGTGGTACATAATGCACATAAACCAAAAGAGCCGGATGAGGCCGATTTTCTTGCCCAGACAGACCAGCAGGGCGGCGGCGAGCAGCGGAAGATCACCAAACCAACCATTAAACCCAACCCAACCCAGCTGCCGATACAGCCACCAAAACCCTCTCCTGCCATGGAACCATCCATCTCTCCTGCACCTGTGACAGCTTCCATAGCAAAACCCAAGCCTGAAGCAACGCCGCCCACACCACAGCCCACTAAAAAACTGGTCGCACAAAAAGCGGCAAAGACAACGCTTGATTCTTCTTCATCAGCAAAAGTCAAAGAGACCACCAAACCCAAAAAGAGAAAACGCCTCTCCATCTCACAACTGCTTGCCAGCAGCAATCAGGAGATCAAACGCATCTCGGCAGAATTGGATCGCAAGACAAGAATCTACGCCAAACGACCACGGCGTAAAGCCATCAACGCCAGCACCAAAGAGTACAAATACGCCACCTATCTCGACGCATGGCGGCGCAAGGTTGAGCGCGTGGGCAACCTCAACTATCCTGATGAGGCCCGGCGCAAAAAACTCTACGGCAATCTGGTACTGCATGTCGCTGTGCGTGCCGATGGCAGCATCGATAATATACGCATACTGCACTCATCCGGACATAAACTACTGGATGATGCGGCCGTTCGCATCGTTAAACTCACCGCCCCCTTTGCGCCATTCCCGCCCGATATTCTCAAAGAGACGGACATCCTTGATATTACCCGCACCTGGCGTTTTCTAAGCAGCAACCGCCTGGGTTGGAAAAAATAACAAAACCTGCTTGCAGTGACGCTAGCCGCACCGGATACTACGAGCCATGAACCCAGAAACCAACCTGTCAAACCACTTTCTCATCGCCATGCCCGCCCTGCAGGATGCCAATTTCTACCGAACGGTAGCCTACATCTGTGAGCATGATGAAGAGGGTGCAATGGGCATTATCATCAATCGCCCACTGGATCTGGAACTGGCGGATATACTGGAGCAGATGGATATCAGCCCGGATACGCCGGATGCAATCCATCAACCCATTTTTTCTGGCGGCCCGGTACAGACTGAGCGGGGCTTTGTACTGCATCCAACTGACCACTCATGGGATGCCACCAATCAGATTACCGCTGACATCAGCATCACCACCTCAAAAGATATTTTACACGCCATCGCAGCAGGCGAAGGCCCAAAACAGAGCCTGGTAGCACTGGGTTATGCCGGTTGGGGCGCAGGCCAACTGGAAAAAGAACTCGCAGAAAACACCTGGCTCAGTGGCCCTGCTGATGCTCAAATTATCTTCTCACGCCCACCAGAGCAGCGCTGGCAAGCCGCGGCCCAGCTCCTGGGGGTAGACCTGAACCTGATATCAGGCCAGGCCGGACACGCTTAACGGTTTGATGGGTACACTGCTCGGATTTGACTACGGCACAAAAAAGATTGGCATAGCCGTCGGCCAAACCGTCACGGCCACCGCCACTCCCCTGACCACCCTGCTGGCCAAACAACAAAAACCGGATTGGGATAAAATCAGCAAACTGATTACAACCTGGCAACCGGAGGCCCTGGTGGTCGGCATGCCACTTGACCTGGACGATACAGAGACAGAGACCGCCCCGCGTGCCCAACGCTTTGCACGACAGCTGGAAGGGCGTTATCACCTGCCGGTCTATATGGCAGATGAAAAACTCACCTCAATGGTGGCACTTCAGGAACTCAGGGGTAAACGTATACAATACGGCGATGCAGACGCCTTTGCTGCAAAACTCATACTGGAAACCTGGCTAAGTGAACAATAGCGACAACTATAAATCAGCTGCGCAGATCGATGATCTGATTAATCAGATGGTAGATCAGCTGAACAACCGTTTGGCAGAGCGCCATATCACCGACCCCATCATGATCGGCATCCACACCGGCGGAGCCTGGCTGGCAGAGCGCCTGCACAACCTGATGCAGCTCAAAGACCCACTGGGCACACTGGATATCGCTTTCTACCGGGACGATTTCACCCGCATCGGCATGAATCCACAGGTACGCCCCTCTCATCTGCCCGTGAGCGTTGATGACCGCCACATTATTCTGGTTGATGATGTCCTCCAGACAGGACGCACCATCCGGGCCGCACTGAACGAGATCTTTGACTACGGCCGTCCGGCCTCCGTCATGCTGGCAACCCTGGTGGAGCGCAGTGGCCGGGAGCTACCCATTGAACCCGATGTGGTTGGCATCTGCCCTGATCTGGCCCCGGAGAACCACATCACCCTGACCGGCCCGGAGCCGCTTGGCCTCATTATCAAAGAGAGCAAGCGCTCTCCATCCTAAAATTAGAGTCACAGCCATGATCAGCCCCAAAGAATCCAACATCCAACTCGACACACAGGGAAAGCTCAAGCATTTCCTGACCATCGATGGACTCGACCGGGAACTGTTGACCGAGATCCTGGATACCGCAGAATCCTTTGCCGGGGTATCGGAACGCACGGTCAAGAAGGTGCCGCTTTTGCGGGGTAAAATCATCACCAACCTCTTCTTCGAGACCAGCACCCGCACCCGCACCACCTTTGAACTGGCTGCCAAAAGACTCTCTGCCGATGTACTCAGCCTCAACATCAGCGCCTCATCCACCTCCAAAGGTGAAACCCTGCTGGACACCCTGCGCAATCTTGAGGCCATGCACTGCGACATGTTTGTGGTACGCCATACCGACAGCGGGGCGGCCCATTTTATTGCACAACATACAGCACCTCACATCAGCGTGATCAATGCCGGCGATGGCCGCCACGCACACCCCACTCAGGCCATGCTCGACATGTTTACCATTCGCCGCCACAAAGGGGAGTTCAGCCCACTGAAAGTGGCTATAGTGGGCGACATTCAGCACTCCCGTGTTGCCCGCTCCCAGATCCTGGCGCTCAATACCCTGGGGGTTGAAGAGGTACGAATCATCGGCCCGGCCACACTCATGCCGGGTCACGCAGAGAGAATGGGCGTGAAGGTATTCCATAATCTTGAAGAGGGCATCCAGGATGTGGATGTGATCATCATGCTGCGTCTGCAACGCGAGCGCATGAGCGGTGCCCTGCTACCCAGTGAGCACGAGTACTACCAGCTCTACGGACTCACCGACAGACGCCTGGAAGCTGCAAAACCGGATGCCATTGTGATGCACCCCGGCCCTATCAACCGGGGAGTCGAAATGGACTCCCAGGTGGCGGACGGGCCACGCTCTGTCATTCTGCAACAGGTCAGTTACGGCATTGCGGTGCGCATGGCAGTCATGGCCATGACGATGCATACGCAGGGAGGCGCACAATGAACCTCCCCAAGACCATTAGCATCATCAACGGCCACCTGATTGATCCGGCCAACCAGATTGATGAACCCAGAGATCTGCATATCGCAGACGGCAGGATTCTGGCCATTGGCAGCACACCGGAAGGCTTCAATGCCGAGCAGACAATAGATGCCAGCGGTCTGATCGTCTGCCCCGGATTGGTAGACCTTAGCGCCCGCCTGCGTGAGCCAGTACAGGAGCATAAAGCCACCATCGCCAGCGAGACAGCGGCCGCCGCAAAAAGCGGCATCACCACGCTCTGCTGCCCACCTGACACTCATCCTGTTATTGATACACCCGCTGTGGCCGAGATGATCCAGCGCAAGGCTCAACAGAGCGGCCTGTGCCGCGTACTACCCATCGGCGCACTCACCAAAGATCTTGGCGGCAAACAACTGAGCGAAATGGTCGCGCTGAAACAAGCCGGCTGCATCGTACTCAGCAATGCACTGACACCCATCAGCAACACCCTGATCGAACGCCGGGCGCTGGAGTATGCTGCAACCTTTGGCATAACGGTATTTTTACGCCCGGAAGACCCCTATCTGCGTAATCAGGGCTGCGCACACGAGGGGCCAGTCGCCGCCCACCTGGGACTACCTGGAATTCCGGGAGCCGCTGAGACCGTTGCTATTGCCCGTGACCTGGCACTAGCTGAACAGACAGGTTGCCGCATCCATTTTTGCAGGCTCTCCTGTGGCACCGCCGTCTCAAAGATTGATCAGAGCAACCTTCCCGTCACAGCTGATGTAGCCGCTTACCAGCTCTTCCTGACAGAGGATGACCTGATCGGCTTTGACAGCAACTGCCACGTTATCCCTCCACTGCGCAGCCATAGCGACAGAGAGGCACTGCGCCAGGGTGTTGCAGACGGCACCATCAGCGCCATCTGCTCCAGCCATCAACCCCATGAGCTGGATGCAAAAGAGGCACCCTTTCCCTCCACCGCCCCCGGCATATCAGGGCTGGAAACACTCTTACCTCTCACCCTGAAACTGGTTGATGAGGGTCTGCTCACTCTATCTGACGCTATTTCCCGCATCACCCATGGCCCCGCTGATATTCTGGGACTACCCCTGGGGCAACTGAGCATTGGCAGCAGTGCCGACATCTGCCTGTTTAATCCCAGGCAGCAGTGGCAATTGACGACAGATGAGATGCTGAGCAATGGTCATAACACACCATTCCTTGGTTGTAAGTTCACCGGGCAGGTCACCCATACGCTGCTTGAAGGCAGAGTGACCTACCACAGAGAAGCAGACACCCAATCAATATGAGCAAACCACACCGCGACACCCTCTTTCTGGAGGATGCAGAGATCCTCTCCCATCAGTCATTTGAAGGTGAACAGCACATCATCAGACTTCAGGCGCAAGAGTGTGCAACACATGCCCAACCAGGTAGCTTTGTCCATCTGCAGTGTGACCCTCAACACCCTCTCCGCCGACCGCTCTCCATCATGCGTGCCTCACCCAGCAGCGGCTGGGTGGATATTCTGTATAAAGCGGTAGGCAAAGGCACCCGGCTGCTGGCACAACGCAAACCCGGCGAGACCATCAGCCTGCTTGGCCCCATTGGCGCACCCTTTAAAGTGGAGTCTGCCCGCCCCCTTTTGATCGGCGGCGGCGTCGGCATGCCGCCCATGATCTTCCTGGCTGAGCACCTGCGCACCCAAAAGGATATTCACCCCTTTGTTATCCTCGGTTCCGAGGTGCCCTTTCCATTCCAACCCGAGCCATCCAGAATACTGGTGCCCGGTGTGCCCAGCGAGGTGATTGCAGCACAACCACTGCTGGATAGCTGGAACATCCCCAGCCGCCTCGCCAGCCTGCAAGGCTTCCCTGGCTGCTTTGAAGGTTATGTGACCGATCTGGCCCGCCACTGGTTAACATCGCTGGATGATGAAACCCGGGCAGAGGTCGCAATATTCAGCTGCGGCCCCCACCCCATGCTAGAGGCTGTGGCAGCTCTGGCAGCTGAATTTGGGCTGCCCTGCCAGGTCTCACTGGAGGAGTTTATGGCCTGCGGTGTGGGTGGGTGTGCTGGCTGTGTCGTGCCAGTTGAAACGGCTTCAGGAAAGGTAATGCAACGGGTCTGCGTGGATGGCCCGGTATTTGATGCCCGGCAGGTCTTCTGATCTGCAACCGTTGGATATCAGTAGCTGCTCTCTTCAGCGAGTTCCACTGTATCCATTTTGGCGGCATATCTATCCAGCCCGATAGCGCTGCCCAGCTTGACCATCAGTCGCACTTCATTGGCTGAATCGGCATGCAGAATAGCATCATCATAGGTAATATTACCCTGCTTGTAATGCTGGTAGAGTGCCTGATCAAAGGTCATCATGCCTTGTTCTGTTGGACGTTTCATGAGTTCTTTCAGCTTTTCAACCGCTCCCTTCCTGATCTGATCCGATGCAAGCGGTGTATTCAGCAAGACCTCCACCACGGCCTGCCGCCCCGAGCCATCCGCTTTCGGTATCAACTGTTGAGCGATAATGCCCCGCAGGTTTAGCGACAGATCCATCAACAGCTGGCCCCGACGATCTTCAGGAAAAAAATTGATAATGCGATCCAGCGCCTGGTTGGCATTATTGGCATGCAGCGTGCTCAGGCAGAGATGGCCCGTTTCGGCAAAGGCGATGGCGTGCTCCATCGTCTCTCTGGAGCGAATCTCACCAATCATGATGACATCGGGTGCTTGCCGGAGGGTGTTTTTCAATGCCACTTCGTAGGATTCCGTATCAATCCCAACTTCACGCTGGGTAATAAGGCAACCTGCATGTTGGTGGATATATTCAATCGGATCCTCAATACTGACAATATGCCCTGTGCCATGCTGATTCCGATAGTTGATCATCGACGCCAGCGAGGTAGATTTACCTGTACCCGTGGCACCCACAAAGAAAATTATGCCTCGTGCAGCCATGGCCAGCTTTTTAACCACCGGTGGCAGACCAAGATCTTCAATCAATGGGATATTTGTCTCAATGCGACGCAGCACCATCCCTGCCGCATCTCTTTGAATAAAAGCACTCACCCGGAAGCGGCCGACCCCCTTCAGACTGATAGCAAAATTACACTCATTGGTACGCGAGAACTCCCCACGCTGCGCTGGCGTCATCACACTCAACACCATCTCCCTGGCGAGCTTGTCCGTCAGCTTCTTTTTTGCGAACGGTTTGATTGTGCCGTCGATTTTAAGGCAAGGGGCGGCACCTGCTGTTATAAACAGATCAGAGGCCTTTTTCTTCACCATCAGATTAATCAGTTCATTAAAATCCATGCGGACACTCGCTTAGAGAAGCTGAATCTCCATCTTGCCCTGAATCTAATTTTGATTTCAAGGAGTAAATAGGTATTAAACCTGGAAAACCGCTATCGCTGTCTCCACTGGCCTTTGGCACTTTGATACCACCAACCTCTGCCTGCCTCTTCGATCCAGATACCCGCATAGGTATTCCGCACATCAGATAGCCACTCAGGATGCCCATTGGCATCTGCAATGGCGCGATAGAGGGCATTGCGATCTGCATTCTCTGCTGCCGCCATTTTTTTGATCTTGCTGCGTTGCTTTAGCGGTATCGCTGAGGCATTTCTAATCTTGACCAGTGCATCACGCGTGAACCCGATCGCACCCTTTGCATAATAGGGTTTGAGTGATGCATTGCGTCTTTTCATCCGTGCCTGAATCTTGCGAATCTTCGGCGTATTGACATTGAAATTGGGCGCTGCAGCATGCGCCGGGGGAATCAGAAAATTAAGCACTCCCTCACCCATGCGGACATAGAGTGGCTGTTGCCGCAGCAGTGCTGATTCTTTATCTGCATCTACCTTGGCACCACTATCCTTACCCAGGATATCCTGCACCATCTCCCGTGCCGCCTCTTCAGCCTGAGCCGATGGGAAATAGATATTGATGGTGACACAGGCGGCCAGTAGAAAAACCGCCCGAAAAAGGCTTCCTATTCTGAGTGGATTCATTGGATCTGCTCCTCAACAGTCATATAACTACTTCAATATTAGTTCACAGGATTATTCAAATTCAGCATTACCTACCCCGGTCTCTGCAATCTCTGTCAGCTTGCCGATCAGCAACCCCCAGTCGACCCGGTGGTTATATCCCACAATATCAATGCGCGGCAGGCCACTGCCTTTGACCAGATAGCTGCCCTGGGCCGCCGCCTCGACACCATCCATCTCACAGACTCCATTTTCCAGCCGGCAACTGACACCCAGCCGCGCATAGCGAAACTCTTCAAAGAAGCTCAGAAAACTGCGGGATAGCGCACCCGACATGCCACTGCCACCCAGATTGGAGATGTTATCAATCGCCCGCTGGCTGATTCTGTGACGGCTCTCATCCTGCTCTGGCGTGGCAAAACGGGCATCAAAGGAGACCGGCTTCCAGTTTTCCAGATAGAGGTTATCAATCCGCCCCTCCAGTTTGCCAGTAATCCTGCCAAAGGAGAAGGTGCGTGTCAGCGCCTCCAGATCCAGATTTCTGAGTTCAAGGTTGGCACTCAGGGTTGGCCAGATACCCAACAGATCCTCCACCCTTAGATCACGGATAATCGTCTGCCCCTCAAAGAGGTTGGCCATCATGGCGCCTTCCAACAGCAACACACCATACTGGTAGGTTGCCTTTGGTATGCCACCTGAAAGCTTGCCTGATAGCGGCAGCCACCCCATGGCCTGACTGAATGCCTGCATGGAGATGGGCGTCAGGGCACCGCCAAACATAAAGTGAGGCCCATCATCATTCACGGTTAAATCAAATATCGATATGGCCAGAGTTCCATCCAGCACCGGGATTGATGCCGGATTTGCAAGCGTGACATTTTTTTCATGCAGCAACAGATCAAGATGCGTGCTGCCGAGGGTGATGCCCTCCAGAAGATGGCCACCATCCCACGAGAGAGCTGACTCAACAGGTGCTTGCCCACTTGTCCAGTTCAACACGCCATTGACACCATAAAGGGCAAAACCACGCCGCTGCCGGGGCAGATCCTCCCTCTCTTCTGTCGCAACCTGCGCCTCTTCCACAGAGACATCATCCAGTTTTAACACCAGACGCTGCCCTCCATCACGCCGATAGGACAATCCCAGCCTGCCCTGCCCTGCCCACTCCAGATGGGCAAGTGTGGATTCCGCCAATGTCGGCAAAAGATATTGGTCATAGAGATTTTGAATAGCGAATGACGCTGTCCGCAGTTGAAACAGCTCTGGCGTCCACGCCTGCTGCCTCAATATCATTGCTGATGAGGTAAATGCCAGAATGCCAGGGTGGTCATAACGCAGCTCAGTCACTTGCAACTGTTGTTGATTAAGCGCGAGATGGGCATTGATTGAGAGCGGTTGCTGCTCCACACCGATATAGGCATAAGGGGTCAGAA
This sequence comes from Gammaproteobacteria bacterium, assembly GCA_024275295.1. Taxonomy (GTDB): domain Bacteria; phylum Pseudomonadota; class Gammaproteobacteria; order Chromatiales; family Chromatiaceae; genus WFXD01. Next base: position 15,054 of record JAJRZI010000061.1, read on the forward strand.
GCTCTCCCTGGCGTAGAGTCAGTGCGGTTTCACCCGCCCATCCCTTCGCCTCTGACACAAAGCTGCCCTGCCAGACGCCTGATAACGCCTCACCAAGATACTCTCCACTGGCATCGCTAAAAGCCGCTGCATGAAGAGCGGCACGCCACTGAAATCTGGAGGGCAATTCACCCACACCTGAGACAGACGCCACCACATCAACCTTTCCCACTATTTCCATATCAGACGCCATGGGCAGATAGGTGGCCAACTGGCTATAGATTTCTGCCATATCCAACGCATCGCCCTCAATATTCACAGACCATCCCTCAGGGGCGAACTGAAGCGCTACTTTTAGCACCCCGGCGGCAAAGCGTAGATGGCTTAATTCGAGTTCCAGCTTCTGATGTTCCACATTCCATTCAAAACGGATGGGGACTTGAGGGTCATCCAATATCGGATGCTGCAGATGCAGCCTGCCCCGCTGGCAGGCAATGCCCTGGCCAGAGACCGTTCCCTGTTGGCATGAGATAACAAGATCTTTAAGGGGAGATGGAAGCGCGGGGTGGATCAGCTCTTTCACCCGCATCCGGTAGCTGGCAGCGGCCCCCTGTTGCCAGTCAAGTTCAATATCCAGTGACTCGGCAGACCAGCCTGAACCCGTTATACGGCCAAGGCGCAGGGTTATGCCATCCACGGCAAAGGCTGACGGAGCCAGCATCAGCCATGCTGCAAAAAAGAGATTATTCCTGGTGGAAAACACCCGTTGATAGATATCGGTCACCACGGTCACAGACAATGGATACAATGACGGCATCCTCCACTTCAGCAGACAAGCGCAGCGCTGCTGCCAATGCGCCGCCATAGGATATCCCCGCAAAGATCCCTTCACGCGAAGCCAGCGCCAGGGTGATATTTTCCGCCTCCTCCTGCGAGACATCGATGATCCTGTCCACTCGGTCGGCATCAAAAATCTTCGGCAGATAGGCCTGTGGCCAGCGACGGATGCCCGGAATGCTGGCTCCCTCTTGCGGCTGCACACCCACGATCTGAATATCCGGGTTCTTCTCTTTCAGAAAACAGGAGAGCCCCATAATGGTGCCTGTCGTCCCCATGGAACTCACAAGATGGGTAATGGCACCGTTGGTGTCACGCCAGATCTCCGGCCCCGTCCCTTCAATATGTGAGAGCGGATTATCGGGGTTGGCAAACTGATCCAGAATAACGCCCTCCCCTTCTGACTCCAATTTGCGCGCCCTATCAATGGCCGCTTCCATGCTGCCCTCCTTTGGCGTCAGCACAATCTCTGCACCATAGGCCCGCATGATGTCACGCCGCTCAACGCTCATATGCTCCGGCATCACCAGGATCATACGGTAGCCTTTAATAGCGGCCGCCATCGCCAGCGCAATGCCGGTATTACCACTGGTGGCCTCGATCAGGCTGTCACCGGGTTTGATGGTGCCACGCTGCTCGGCATGGGCAATCATACTCAGCGCTGGTCGGTCTTTAACAGAACCTGCAGGATTGTTGCCCTCTAGTTTCAGCAGGATAATATTGCTGCTGTCACCAACCAAACGTTGCAGCCGAACCAGTGGGGTGTTACCGATATAATCTTCAATCGTTGGATAATTCATATCTACAAGTTTACTTTAACAACGACTTAAAGGGGAAATCTCTGGCATCTGATGGCTAGTGCACCGTCAAGGTGATAAATTATTCGCGATACCTGCAGGTCACTACAGGAACACCCAACAATATGAAAAATATTACACTTACTCCTGATGCTTTAAAAAGAATTCATAATGGGGAGCAGCAAACCCAGGATAGATCCACTTTATCAATACGCGATATTGAGCACGCTTTAAGTGTAACAGGAGGTTCCAGGGCATTAGCCGATAAAATATTTTCCGCACTCCAAAAAGAGCTGCCCAAACAACTTGACTCAATGCAAAAACATGCGGCCGAATGCAACTGGGATGAGTTGTGGAATATAGCCCATCGCATGCATGGATCCACCGCCGTCTGTGGCGTACCTGCGCTCAACCAGGCAGTGGAAAAACTGGAACATACAATCAGGACAGGGACATCTGAGGAAAAACATCACAGCCTGGAACAGGTTGCTTACGAAATTGACCGCATACTACAGATAGAATAATTCACCCTCTTTGCTGGATCAGGCTTTTCATTTCAGAGACGGCACCCGCCAGCCCGGAGAAGAGCGCACGAGCAATGATAGCATGACCAATATTCAGCTCTCTGATCCCCGCTATATCAGCTACCCTCTGTACATTGTGATAGTGCAGGCCATGACCTGCATTCATTTGCAATCCAAGTCCCTGGCCATAGATAACGGCTTTTTTCACCTTTTCCAGTTCAGATAGACAATCTTCGCTGTTGTCTGCATCAGCATAGTGACCCGTATGAATCTCAACCACCGGGGCACCAACGGCTACAGCAGCCTCCAGTTGCTGCGGGTCTGCATCAATAAACAGGGAGACCCGGATACCCACCTCCTTAAGCTGCGCACAATAGTCTTTAAGATAGGGTATGTTACCCGCAACATTAAGCCCACCCTCTGTGGTCAGCTCCTCCCGGCTTTCGGGAACCAGACAGCAGTCAGCCGGTTTGATACGACTGGCAATTGATAACATCTCATCAGTTGCCGCCATCTCAAAATTCATACGTGTCTGCAAGACATTAGACAATAGTTCAATATCTCTATCCTGAATGTGACGCCTGTCTTCCCGCAGATGCACTGTGATCGCATCCGCACCCGCCTGCTCTGCAACCAAGGCTGCATGCACAGGTTCAGGGTATGTTGTACCACGCGCCTGACGCAGTGTAGCCACATGATCGATGTTTACACCAAGGAGAATATCTTTACTCATTGTCATTGTATATTCCTACAGTAGATGAGTTTATTGCATTTGAAACAGCTCACGGCTTTTAATTGGCTTATGACCAAGATAGTGCGCCAGCACTTTGCGCATCAATGCCCTGGACTCTCTTCGCCCGTCTCTCTCCAGTCGCCAATCATACTCCAGTGCCAACAGCGTGCTTCCAGATATGGACGATTTCGAACTAGCACTTATTAATACAGGGCCATGTTCCACATCATAACGATAATGTTTTTTTGGATCGACCGGCTCACCCGTCTCAGCTTCCTGATCAAGGATCAAACCATAACCCAGCTCAGACAACAGCACTCGTTCATACTGACGTAGCACCTGCTCAACCTCTTCTGCCCCAGCAAGTTTGTTAAGTGACTCTCTGTAAAACTCAAAGAGTCTGGCATGTGGATCCTGGCGCTCAAGCAGCCGCATCGTCAACTCATTAATATAAAACCCACAGAAGAGCGATTTTTTATTTAGCACAATAGCTGGAGCGCTCGCTTCACAAACTGTCAGTGTTTTAACCTCTCCTTTTCCACGCCAGCCAATCAAAAGAGGAGAGAAAGGTTGCAACAGGCCACTTGTTCCTGAGCGTTTGCTTTTGACCCCTTTGGCAATAACAGGGAAACGACCACAAGAGGCGGTAAAACATTCCAGCAACAAGCTGGTATTGGAATAGGGTCTACGGTGCAGGATAAAAGCAGAATGTAGACTGCTGTTGATCATCTTCACTATGAATAGGAGAAGGGAGCCGCTTTAATGATATACGGATTTATTCACGATAGCCCAGCTGAGCCAATGCATTGACATCACTTGACCAGCTCTTCTTTACTTTCACCCAAACGCTAAGATGTACCTTTTTATCAAACAACTTTTCCATCTCTATACGTGCCTGAGTCGCCGCCGCCTTTATCGCTTCGCCCTTATTGCCAATAATAATGTTTTTCTGGCCTTCCCGCTCCACCCAGACAAGTGCGCCAATTCGATACATATTCCCCACATCTTCAAACTGTTCGATCTCAACAGTTAACGCATAAGGGATCTCTTTGGCATAACGACGGGTAAGCTGCTCTCTCACCAGCTCTGCTGCAAAAAAGCGCTCTGAGCGATCTGTCAGTTGATCTTCAGGAAAAATATTCTCACCTTCCGGCATCAGCTCAAGAACCCGTTTTTCCAGTCGAGATACATTCTTTCCTGTCTTGGCTGACAATGGAATAATCTCACAAAAAGGGTGCTTTGCTGAAAGCTCTTTAATGTAAGGAAGCAACGCATCCTTATCATCAATCTGATCAAGTTTATTGATCACCAGAACTGCCGGCACCTTAACATTACCCAGCAGGTCAAGAACCGCTGCATCCTCCACCGTCCACTTCATCGCATCCACAACAAACAGTATTAGATCAACATCATTCAGCATCATTTTTGCTGTGCGATTAAGATATCGATTCATCGCATGTTCACCGCGCTGATGAATTCCTGGCGTATCAACATAGATGATCTGCCCCTGGGCATCTGTCTTAACGCCAAGAATGGTATGTCGCGTTGTCTGAGGCTTACGCGATGTAATGGCCAGTTTCTGGCCAACCAGATAATTTAAAAGCGTCGACTTGCCTGCATTGGGTCGCCCAATAATAGATACGTATCCGCTGCGATTGTTGCTGTTATCCACCATCTCTATACATTTTCTCTTTGAAATATTTGAGCCAACATTTGATCTGCCGCATCTTGTTCAGCCCTACGGCGACTGCTGCCATTACCTTCACACTCCAGATGAAGATCGGTAACAACACATTGCACGATAAACTGCTGGTCATGTTGCTCTCCAGCAACGTTCACAACACAATAGTCAGGAAGTGCATGCTTATGCGCCTGCAAATACTCTTGAAGACGGGTTTTTGGATCTTTTTTTTGTGAGTCCAGCGACAACTTTTTCAGCTTACCCTGAAAAAGATTAAGAATGACCTGCCTGACAGCTGTATAGCCACCATCCAGATAGATGGCGGCCAATATCGCTTCCAATGCATCGGCAAGGATAGAATCACGGCCTTGTCCACCACTACGTAACTCGCCAATACCCAAAGCAAGATAGATACCGAGATCCAATTCGCGTGCCAGTATAGCTAACGTTTCGCCCTTAACCACCTCAGCCCGTAATCGACTAAGCTGTCCTTCATTTGCGCTGCTGAATTGCTGATACAATTCATCCGCAATGACAAACCCCAGTATGGCATCACCCAGAAACTCAAGCCGTTCATTATTAACACTTCCCGCACTGCGATGAGTCAACGCATTTTCAAACAGCCTCAGATCATTGAATGAATATCCAATGGCCTCGATAGATGTTCAATGGGCTGTCTCAACGGGCCGTCAACTCAAATTCATCTTTAAACGACATCACCACATCCAGATTCCCAAACAGGGGCTTGCGGACTTCGTACTCGATCTTTACCGATAAAACACCGGCAAATTTCTTGATGATGATATTCTCGTTTTTAAGGTCACGTATACTGTTAATGATAAGACGTTTCCTTATCATTGTACGAACCGCGCCAGAACTTTTTTTAGCAATATTCGGTTCCTGCTTCACCGCTTTTACTATGTTTTTAATTGAGTAGTTCTCCATATACACAGGGAAGAGTTTGATCCCGATAAAGGCAAAAAAGCATATCAAAAAGATAACCATCAACCATCCCAGGCCGGTCATTCCACGTTGTTTTTTTAGACCATGAAACATATTCAACGCTCCTCATATTCAATGATGAAGGTTACTCTATTTCTTCACCTAAACGATCCCATGCAATGGGAAAGCCAGTGCGCTGAGCGTCCCAGCTCATCCAGATTGCAAAGGCCTTGCCGACCAGGTTTTCTTCTGCCACCAGCCCCCAGCAACGACTGTCATTACTGTTATCGCGGTTATCACCCATGGCGAAATAATGACCTTCAGGTATTTTAATTGGCCCGCGTAACAACACCTGACACCCTGGTGGAAAATCAGGCGTGCCAACCCGGATCAGGACAGAGTGCTCCACGCCATTAATCGTCTCTATACTGTGCAATGATCCAGTTGATCTTATGCCTGAACCAACCCCCGTATAACGCCCGAGCGCTACCTGGGGCATAGGCTGACCGTTCACATACAGCACCTTATTGCGATATGAAATTTCATCACCTGGAACACCAACAATACGTTTAATATAGTCCACAGATGTATTTCGTGGGTAGCGAAATACCACCACATCGCCACGTTTCGGGCTATCTGTCTCAATTATTTTGGTGTGCAGCACCGGCAGGCGAACGCCATAGGCAAACTTGTTAACCAATATAAAATCACCCACCAGCAGCGTTGGCATCATTGAGCTGGAGGGGATGCGAAACGGCTCAACGATAAACGAGCGCAGTAGTAAAACAATAAGAATTACCGGAAAAAATGAACGCGCATACTCGACTAATATTGGCTCCCGAGTGTGCCGTGCAATCTCTTCCGGATCATTCCCATGCTTGGCCTGATCTGCCGCCAGATCACGCCTTCGGGGCGCGAACATCAAGGCGTCAATCAGCCAGATTCCTCCGGTAATAAAAACTGCCGCTACCAATATTGCTGGGAAATTAAGATCCATAAGTCATCTTCAAAAAATTGGGGTTCAAATTATTTAATCTGAATTCTGCAAATCACACTTATAGAATTCAGGTTTAGTCTTTTCCAACGCGAAGCACTGCCAGAAATGCATCCTGAGTAATCTCCACTTTGCCAATCTGCTTCATGCGTTTTTTTCCTGCCTTCTGTTTTTCAAGCAGTTTGCGTTTGCGGCTTACATCACCGCCATAACATTTTGCGGTTACATTCTTGCGCAGTGCCTTGACGGTGGTACGCGCAATAATCTGCGAACCAATTGCGGCCTGGATTGCAACCTCAAACATCTGTCGAGGGATGATCTCTTTCATTTTTACCGTTAATTCACGCCCCCAGCTTTGGGCATAATCCCGGTGCACGATGGCAGAGAGTGCATCCACACGATCGCCATTGATCAGGATATCCAGTTTAATCAGAGGCGCCGCCTGAAAGCATTTGAATTCATACTCAAACGAGGCATAACCGCGGCTGACCGATTTGAGCCGATCAAAAAAATCCAATACCACCTCATTCATCGGCAATTCATAGGTTAACTGAACCTGGCCACCCAGGTACTGCATGTTCTTCTGCACACCACGCTTTTCTATGCAGAGTGTAATCACTGCACCCAGGTGATCCTGCGGCACCAGGATGCTGGCCTCAATAATCGGCTCACGCACCTCTTCAATCCTGCTCGAATCCGGCAGGTCAGCAGGATTGTCAATCTTGATAATATCACCGCTGGTCGTTAGCACTTCATAGATCACGGTGGGTGCTGTGGTGATCAGATCAAGATTATATTCACGCTCCAGCCGCTCCTGCACAATCTCCATGTGCAGCATGCCAAGAAAGCCACAACGGAAACCAAAGCCCAGCGCCTGGGATGTTTCAGGTTCAAAATGGAGTGCTGCATCATTCAGACGCAGCTTTTGCAGCGCCTCACGAAACGCCTCATAATCATCCGAGCTGACCGGGTAGAGGCCGGAAAAGACACGCGGTTGAACCTGTTCAAAACCCGGTAGTGGATTCTCTGCCTTGCGATCAGCAAGGGTGATCGTATCACCAACAGGGACACCATTAATCTCTTTGATGCCTGCAATGATGTAACCCACCTCACCTGTTCTAAGCACGGAGCAGTCTTTCCGTTTTGGGGTAAAGCGTCCCACCTTTTCGACCTGATAACTACGCCCGGTAGACATGACATGCATCTTATCTTTGGGGCGAATAGAACCATCCATCACCCGCACCAGCGAGATCACGCCAACATAGCTGTCAAACCAGGAGTCAATAATCAACGCCTGTAGCGGCTTATCTGCATCACCTTCAGGGGGCGGTATGCGCGCTACCAGCATCTCCAATAGATCAGGGATGCCCACCCCCGTTTTGGCGCTAACATGCAGTGCATCACTCGCATCCAGCCCAATGATCTCTTCAATTTCGGTGACCACACGCTCAGGCTCTGCTGCTGGCAGATCAATCTTATTCCAGACCGGCAGCACCTCAAGCCCTTGCTCGATAGCGGTGTAACAGTTGCCCACACTTTGTGCTTCCACACCCTGCGCAGCATCCACGACCAACAGGGCGCCTTCACAGGCTGCCAGTGAGCGGGAAACCTCATAAGAGAAATCCACATGGCCTGGGGTATCAATAAAATTCAGCTGATAAATCTCACCATTATTCGCCTTGTACTCAAGGGTTACGCTCTGCGCCTTGATGGTGATACCGCGCTCGCGCTCCAGATCCATCGAATCCAGCACCTGAGCTTCCATCTCTCGCTCTTCAAGCCCACCACAAGTCTGGATAAAGCGATCCGCAATGGTGGACTTGCCATGGTCGATATGGGCAATAATTGAAAAATTACGTATATGTTGTAGATCCGTCATCTATAGTTCTAATCGTCGTCGGTATCTACAGTTGATTGGAGGGCTATTCAGCCAACGCCAGTAGAGACTCAGTGTTACAAAAAAACCCTTAACATATTGAAAACGGAGCTTTTCTTTATGAAAAGCTCCGTTTGTGCTACAAGCCAGGGCAACAAAATCGCATCGCGTATGATACCTCAGATAACTTACCGCTAGAAACTCTAATGCATCGTAATATTTTCAGACATTCAAATAATCAATCAAGCCCTTCTCATCCAGATAGTAGTTGCACAGCTCCCTGCCGTCTTTGGTTTCAAGAACCGGAATGCGCGTACCATGCCGGGCCTCCAATTCAGCATCGTCCGTAATATCAATGGTGACAACCTGAAACGCATACTCCTTACGTATCTCCTGTAGATGCTCCCACATGTCCTCACAGAGATGACAATTGTGGCGGTAATAGAGATTCAGAACAGGCCCGGAATCACTCATTCTTTGGCAACCTAAGCGCAAGAAAGATCGGCCCATGGCGACGATAAACCAGGACGGCTACAGATTTATCTGCTGGCAGCTCTTTCACCTGTTGCTTAAAATCGGCAACATCCTTCAACCGAACATTATTGATCATCTGGATCACATCACCTTTGCGAACACCCGCCTCTTGAGCCGGCCCCGCTTTTACCTCATCGACCAATACCCCACCTGTTGCCTCAAGTCCCAGCTGATCTCTCTCCTCTGATGTCAGCTCTCGCACCTTCACACCAATCCGGTTGCCACGTACAGAGTGTGATCCTGCACCCCCCATACTGAGGCTGGCATCTTCCGGCAAGGCGCCAATAACCACCTCAACAGTCTGGCGCTTACCCTGACGTAAGATCTCCACTGCAGCCGGATGATCAATCAAACTGGCGCCAACCATCGGCGGCAGTGCAGCTGAATTTGCCACCTCATCACCATTGAAGCTCAGAATGACATCACCCGTCTGCAGACCCGCCTTTTCAGAGGGACTTCCAGGTTGAACCTGGGATACCAATGCGCCATAGGGACGGGAAAGACCAAAAGATTCCGCCAGCTCACGCGTCACATCCTGAATCAAAACACCCAGCCAGCCACGGGTTACAAAACCTTTCTCCTTGATCTGTTCGACCACATTCATCGCCATATCAATGGGGATGGCAAACGACAACCCCATAAATCCGCCGGTGCGGCTGTAGATCTGGGAATTGATCCCGACAACCTCACCATTCAGATTAAACAGCGGCCCACCCGAATTACCTGGATTGATGGCGACATCGGTCTGAATGAACGGGACATAGTTTTCACGCGGCAGGCTGCGCCCTTTGGCGCTCACGATACCAGCAGTGACCGAGTGATCAAATCCGAAAGGTGATCCGATCGCCAGCACCCACTCACCCACCTTAAGCTCCTTTGTCTTATTGATGGCGACCACAGGTAGATCATCTGCATCAATCTTCAATAGCGCAATATCACTGCGCTGATCCGACCCCACCAACTCTGCCTTGAATTCCCTGTGATCACTGAGGCGCACGATAATCTCATCTGCCCAGTCAACCACATGATGATTGGTCATCAGGTAGCCATCTTTAGAGATGATAAACCCTGAACCCAGCGACTGCCCCTCAAACCCATGCCCATGCGGTGAACCCCCACCTGGGCCATGAGGAGGGGCACCAAAGAAGTGCCGAAACAGGTCATTCAATGGACTATCTTCAGGTAAATCAGGGATCTTATAATTTGGTGGCAACCGATCCATTAATGATTTTTTAGGCTTCTGTTTAGTGCTGATATTAACCACGGCCGGGCTGTACTTTTCCACCATCTGGGTGAAGTCTGGCAGTGATCCAGCCTGTAGATCCATCGCTCCAAAAAACAGCAAAAAGGTCGCCGCCAGCACGACCTTATGGCCTTTTAACTGGAATATACGCATACACCAACTCCTAGATTAAACTTCGCAGATTCATCTGATATCTGGATTTATAGAACATTCGAGACTAACCGTGGATTCACTCACCCGGCGCAATACAACAGCCTGATAATGCTCATTCTGGCTTACTTTGGTTGAAAAGCGACGCAGCCATAACAGACCAACAGCCAACCCGAAAACGCCCCCAAGCGCAGCCGCAGATTCTGACGCAGCAAGCCACTGCCCGATAAGTGCAAACAGGATAAAACTAGCCAGAGGCACGGCATAAAAGGCCATGGAGGCCTTGGTCAGGGCGGCCTCCTCAAAACCGATAACAACACGCTCACCCGGCTTTGCAGCAATCGGATTCAATGCTTGCAGCACGGCATCAGGAGACCTCTCTGCCTCCTCTTTCAATGAGGCCGTTTCACAGGCCGATCTTGATGCACAGGAACCACAAGCCGAGGACCTTTCAGTTTGGACTTGTGCATACTCACCTTCACACTCAAGGATAACGGCGGTCTCTTCAATCACGGCGGATGGCCGCTTTAGAATATTCTATGGCATTTGCAATGGTACGAACCGTCTGCGCAGGCACTTCACCGACTACAGTGACCTGATAGCCTGAAATCTGGACACCATACACGTTGATAGCCCCCATTCTTGAGGCCTCGCGCAAACCATCGGCATCATCTGCCTTTTCAATATAGACGGAAAGCGTGGCCAACCCATCTGAAAAGACAAAGTGCTCCATCTCCTGACTGCCCAGGGAGGCCGCTTGCCTTGTCCTGGCCTGCAACCGAAACCCATCAGGCAACTGCTTAAATTGCCAGTTGGCAGGCACTGAAGCGGGGATGCTATGCGCCGGTTTTGGATGAAGCCACGAATAGCCCGCTTTGCCATGCATGGCAGTAGATATACTCCGGATTGAGGGATCAATCCGCAGCGAGGTAAACATAATCTGTGCCACCATCTCCCCCTCTTCATTGATGGTATCTGTTTTCAGAGGCAGCGCATGATCTGCATCGAGAAACAGACGATAACCATAGCGATAGGCATCACGGGGAATCACCCCAATGACAACAGCCTCTCGATCGGCTATCCGCGCGTCACCCAACATACGAAACTCATAATAATCCGAGAGGCGGCTGAGATTCATGGGCAGAACCACAGGGAAACTACGATCCCCTGCCTCATGTTTCGTTACTGAAACCGCCTTGGCATCAGGTAAAACACAGATGACCGAATCCTGACTGCGAATCACCTCTCGTGCAGCACCATTCAGAGAAAAAACACGCTCCTGCTCCTGATCGTTATTTGCAGTATGGGTGATCTGCATGGCCTCCAACTGCGTACTATGGAGATAAACAAAGGTTCCCTCATACGACAGCGTGCGCACGGATTGCTCCATCTGTTTCAGCCAGGCATCTACACTTTTTTTGGTTTACGTTTCCCCGGCAAGAGTGACTGAAACCAGACCCAGCAGAAAGCAGCCAATCCACATACGACAGCTCTGGAGCATAGCGCTATCGCCTTGCGTCATATCCCACAAAGGTGGCATAGGGCACCACGCCCCTCACTGGGCCTTGCGTAGCATATTCACTGTGATCCACAAGATATTTGTTGAGTTTGCTCACCGTGGCTGGCCTGGCCAGGTTCTTCCAGCGAGTACCGGGATACTGGGTAAACCATCTGGCTGTTGGTCGTGCGCTCATAACCGGCTGAACCTGATACTGGGCGCTGTTTACCAGCTGGTAGCCCTGGGCAGGAGCCAAAGAGACAGACTGGGCATAGATAGGTTCTGCCACCTTCAGCGTCGCCATTTGAGGTGGAGTCTTTACTTCAGGATTAAGCAACTGCGGTGCCGTCATAACCGCAAGCACGGCTACCGAGGCCGCAACAGCGGCCCCCGCAAGCGGGCGTACCCATACTGGAGCGGTTTTGGCGGGTTTCGGGGCTGCCAAAATAGCCGGTTCGGCATCTATCTGTGTCCGCACCCGATCTGCCAGACTGGGAGCGGTTCGCTTTCCTGCATCGCCACGAATCACATCGCTAATCAGATGATAGCGATCCCACGTCACTTGCAGCGACTTCTGTTCGCTGAGCTGCTCAACCGTTTGGCTCATCTCATGTTGGGATAACTCGTCATCCAACAGGGCAGATATCTGTTCACGAATATTTTCAGTCATCGTTCAACTCAATATTTAATCTGATTCAAGCAAAGGTTTTAGCTTGATATCAATCGCCTCTCGCGCCCGGAATATCCTAGATCTTACGGTACCCACTGGACACGACATGGTGTTTGCAATCTCTTCATAGCTGAGGCCTTCCAGCTCCCGCAGGGTGATTGCCGTTCGCAAATCATCTGGAAGATCGTCAATCGCCTGACGTACCGTCTGCGCAAGCTCCTCTTCCAGCAGGAAGTTCTCGGGTGTTGCATGCTCCTGCAGTCGTATCCCAGCGTCCATCTGCTCAGCCACTTCCGTCTCTACCCCATTGCTGGGTGGCCTGCGGCTTTGCGATACGATGTGATTCTTTGCCGTGTTGATCGCAATCCTGTACAACCAGGTATAAAAAGCGCTGTCACCACGAAATCTCGGCAATGCACGGTAGGCCTTGATAAAAGCCTCCTGGGCAACATCCTGAGCCTCGCTGCTGTCACGAACATAGCGAGAGATAAGGTTGATAACCTTTTGCTGGTATTTCAGAACCAGCAGATCAAAGGCCCGCTTATCACCACGCTGTACCCGGAGAATCAGCTCCTGATCAATCTCCCGCTCACTCATCCACGCGACCTCTTAGGATAGAAGCAAGCGATTTTCTCAGTACAAAAGAGTTGACCATTTATGGCCCGTTTAGTTCGTGACAGTGTCAATATTTATTCCAGATAATAATTACGTTAGGATGAGTACCTGACCCAATTCTTTTCATTAGCGGATTATGACTTTAATCCAGTACCGCGGCAAACACCTGTCACACCTATGGGAAATAATTATCTACACGATGTACTGATTATAGGCAGTGGCGCTGCCGGACTAAGTCTGGCTTTGCGTCTACCGTCAGAGACCCGTATTGCAGTCATCGCCAAGCGCAGCCTGAATGAAGGCAACACCCTGTACGCGCAGGGCGGCATCTCCGCGGTATTGGACAGACAGGACAGCATCGCCTCCCATGTAGCCGACACCCTGGCTGCCGGAGCGGGACTCTGTGATAAAGCAACTGTACGGCTGGTGGTGGAGAATGGCCCAAAAAGCATCCACTGGCTGCTGGAGGAAGGGGTTCAATTCACCCAGGAAGAGAAAGCAACCTCCAGTTCAGGGTTCCATCTTACACGTGAAGGCGGACACTCTCATCGTCGGATCATCCATGCTGCCGACTCTACCGGCTACTCCGTTGAAACCACACTGGAGCAGCAGGCCAGAAGCCGTAAAAATATAACCCTGTTCGAACACCATATCGCCATAGATCTCATCACCAGCAGCAACCAGGAAAGCTCGCCCAACCGCTGCACCGGCGCCTATATTCTGAATCTCAAAACAGAGCATGTTAACACCTTCAATGCCCGCATTGTGGTGCTTGCCACAGGTGGGGCCAGCAAGGTCTACCTCTACACCAGCAACCCTGATGTCTCCACCGGCGATGGCATCGCCATGGCCTGGCGGGCAGGCTGCAGAATTGCAAACATGGAGTTTATCCAATTTCATCCAACCTGCCTGTATCACCCAAAAGCCAAATCCTTTCTTATTACGGAGGCCCTGCGTGGCGAAGGCGCCTACCTCAAACGCCCTGATGGCAGCCGATTCATGCCAGACTTTGACGACCGCGCAGAGTTGGCGCCACGCGACATCGTTGCCCGCGCCATCGATCATGAGATGAAACGGCTCGGTATTGAGTGCGTCTATCTCGACATCACCCACAAACCGGCAGAATTTATCCGCGAGCACTTCCCTACCGTCTACACACACTGCCTCAAATTCGGTATCGACATCACACGCGAGCCGATCCCTGTCGTACCCGCCGCCCACTACACCTGCGGTGGCGTGATTGTGGATCACCGGGCGCAGACCGATATCGAGGCGCTCTACGCCATCGGCGAAACAGCCTACACCGGCCTGCATGGTGCCAACCGCATGGCCAGCAACTCACTACTGGAGTGCCTGGTCTTCGGACAGCTGGCCTGCCAGGATATTCAGCATGAATTGACCAACATCCCCACACCACCCGCAGCAGCCAAGTGGGACGAGAGCCGGGTCACCGACTCCGATGAAGAGGTTGTGGTCTCCCACAACTGGGAGGAGCTGCGACACTTCATGTGGGACTACGTCGGCATCGTTCGCAGCAATAAACGGCTGGAACGGGCAAAACGCCGCTTGAACCTGCTGCGCCATGAAATCCGCTGGTACTACGGTAATTTCCGGGTAACCAATGACCTGCTGGAGCTGCGCAATCTGGTCGATGTTGCAGACCTCATCATCCGCTCTGCGCAACGCCGCCGGGAGAGCCGGGGGCTACACTACACCATCGACTTCCCTCAGACAGATGACGTAACACAGAAAAAACCCACCATCCTGATACCCGACAACTACTCACCACGAACATCTGACTAGGGCCTGTTAACACTAATCCAATAGGCTCTGTTGCACCTGAAAAAGTGCCAATCAAGACGCGAGGAGCGTAGTTTGGTTACTCCAAATAAGCAACGAGCAACGCTGAGTGGCGCTTTTTCAGGCGCAACCCGAAGGGCTGGGACTATTTTTCCACCCAGCTGCGTTATC
>JAJRZI010000062.1 GCA_024275295.1 Gammaproteobacteria bacterium
GTCAGTTATCCGCGTCAAAGGCTCCGAAATATCACCCGCTTAGAGGGTGGCAGGATTGCTGAGAATCAGTGGCAGCTTTCAGTGAGAATGGGTGGCAGCTTTGCCTGAGAATCGGTGGCAGGATTGGGTGAGAATACACAGGTTTTTCTTATTTTTGGCAGTTGCCCCAATTGCGGGTTTTATGTACGCCTTTTACCCCGTTGCCGGGGTCATATAGCCTTTTGGGGATAAGGCCTTTCCATTAAAATCCCCCTTCCCTTGATTTGCCCTTTTTAGCCTTTTTCTCATTCCCTTTTCTCTCCTCTGATGTCAGCTGTGTTCAAACTTGAGTTCTGAAAAAACCCATCGACTTCCAGGGTGAGGGTTTTTCCTTGAATGCTTGTGGATTCTTTGGTGAGCTGAGAGGGCGGCGTAAGTTTTTTGGATCCATAGGTTGATTTCCAACAGGATTGTTTCATAATATAGGTAATAATATAGGTTAACCTGCATATTGGAACAATATCGTCTTTATGGCACAAGAGTATAAATCTGCTGTCCTGGGGCTTGCTGATTGCCAGGGAGTCATCAGGTCGGAAGAAATTAACCGACTGGGTATTCCCCGTGTTGTGCTGACACGGCTTGTTCGTCAGGGACGGCTAGTGCGAGTGGGACGGGGCCTCTACACCCTGCCGGATTATTCAATGTCGGAGCATGAGGGACTGATCCAGGTAGCAAGCCATGCCTCACAAGGCGTGTTTTGCCTACTGACTGCACTGCGTTTCCATAACCTTACTACGCAGTCACCGTTTGAGATTTGGATAGCAATTCCGAATAAGTCTCGACCACCTAAACTGGACTATCCACCCATACGAGTTTTTCGCTTTTCAGGTAAAGCGCTTACAGAAGGGGTAGAAACCCACATGGTCGATGGCGTTGAGATCCGGGTATATGGAGTAGCAAAGACAGTGGTTGACTGTTTCAAGTTCCGAAATAAGATTGGGCTGGATGTGGCGCTAGAGGCACTGCGGTCTGCTTGGCATGAGAAGCGTGTGAGTATGGATGAGCTTTGGCAATATGCAGACATCTGTCGAGTGACCAATGTGATGCGTCCCTATCTGGAGTCATTGGTATGAGTGAAAAAACCAATCTTGCTGCATCGGTACGGGCACGTTTACGGAACCGAGCCAAGGCTGATGGTTCTGATTTCACCTTGGTTTTGGTGCGTTATGCACTGGAACGGGTGCTCTATCGCTTGAGTATCTCCGCTTACCGTGATCATTTCCTGCTCAAAGGGGCTTTGTTGTTTGATCTTTGGTTTGATGTACCACACCGACCCACGCGGGATGCTGATATGCTTGGTTTCGGCCCCTCGGATCTGGATTCTCTGACAGCTGTTTTTAGGGAAATCTGTATGATGCCCGTTGAGGATGGAATAGAGTTTGATCCGGAAACAGTAAGTGCTGGAGAGATCCGCAAAGAGGCCAATTATGCAGGAGTTAGAGTTACTTTTACCGGAACATTGGCAGGGGCACGATGCCCGATTCAGGTTGATATTGGTTTTGGAGATGTGGTGACACCTGCCCCGGAAGAGGTGATATATCCTCGCCTGCTTGATGACCTCCCAGCACCTCATTTGCGGGTCTATCCCAGATATACTGTGGTAGCTGAAAAGTTTGAAGCCATGGTTATGCTCGGTATGACCAATAGTCGGCTCAAGGACTACTTTGACTTATGGATATTGGCAAAGTATTCGGAATTCGAGGGTGATGTATTGCAAAGTGTCATACAGGCGACATTTCAACATCGAAAGACACCATTGTCTCAGACTGTGCCAATTGGGCTGTCGCAAGGTTTTTATGAAGATCAACACAAGCAAACGCAGTGGATGGCTTTTCTGAGGAAAAATAGGCTTGAAGAATATCCATTATCTGATGTCGTGGAGGAGATTAAACGGCTTTTGATGCCGGTTTCTGATGCCATGGCGGCAGGAGAAAGTTTTCAAGGGCACTGGTCTCCAGAGAGTGCTTGGAGCAAAAGTCGTTAATCCAGAGTGATTGATAATTGTACAATGCTGGGTGGGACTGAATTGACAGGCAGTGCAGCTAAATGTACACAGGGTTGTCCACAGAAATTGTGGATAAATGTCAGGTAGACTAAAGTCAGAGTGGGAAAGATAGAAGGATTTTGGTCATGATGAGAAACAAAATCGAGCAGATGTGGGAAGCCTCACCTTCAGGGATCAAACGCGCACTTGGGATTGCGGCAGGTATAGTGGGATTTGTTGCTGGTATAACCTCGGAAGAAGAAAAGAGCAGTCAGGTGAATTCCATTTCTGGTCACTATAACTATCGAGTCGGTAAGCTTGATGATGGTGAAGATGTTTATGGAATATATGACGAGTGTGACCGACTGCCTAGTGTTCCATATGCAGAAGATGAGGGTGACGCATAGGTCAAAACTAGATCTGATAAATACCGTTTGGGTTTTTTGGATGAAAATTATAGGCAAAAGTAGATGTCACAGCGTTCCGTATTCTATGTCGTTTTCACCCAAAGTGGACACTGGGACAAATTAGATAATTGATCGAAATAAAAAGGAAGCATAATTCGATGAAGGTCGATTTTATAGAAATTAAGAATTTTCGAAAGCTGCAAAGCTGCCGTGTTGATTTTGATAAAGAAAAAACACTCCTTGTTGGTGCAAATAATAGCGGAAAAACATCAGCTATGATGGCCAGCAAAAATGTCCGGGTTGATTCCTTGTTCCTGGATGAAGGTTTTGGAACGCTGGATGAGGAGGCTCTGGATACGGCACTAGAAACCCTCGCGGGCCTTCAGCAGGATGGCAAGCTGATCGGCGTCATATCACATGTACCTGCACTCAAAGAGCGTATTAGCACCCAGATCCAGGTTATAACTCAAACGGGCGGAAGAAGTTTGATTTCTGGGCCTGGTTGCGGAAAGGTCTCAGCAGAAGCCTGATTTGGTTTTGTGTTTAAGGACTGGGCTGAAGTTAGAGAAAATTAGCTGCCAGGTTGTTCCTGTGCATTGGAGGTGTGCAGTTTTTCTTCAGCCCCGCCACAGACAGAGATACCTGGATGCCATGCAAGCATGTGGTATTTGCTGTGCTTAATATCATTGAAAAACGATGTGCGTGTTGGTGGAGTAGCGTGAAACGAACCCTGCTGTGGTTTTTGTAAAACTCGGAGCTGACTACGCTAAAATTACGCTACAATGCTTGTTAAGTCATTGATAAATAAGGAGAATATGGTGCCGAGGAGAGGACTTGAACCTCCACGGGGTTGCCCCCACTAGCACCTGAAGCTAGCGTGTCTACCAATTTCACCACCTCGGCAGAGGAGCGGTTCTGCAAGCGATGTGCAGCGACCTGATGAGCTGGCGAACTTTACCGGGACATTAAGGGGTTGTCAACGGTAGAATATAGCTTTTAGAACCATCAGGAAAATATCTATCGTGGCTAAACGCCGAGGTAAAAAGAGTGCTCACGAACTAGACCCTTATCAGGCTCGTGAGGCTAAGAAGTACGACAATCCTATCCCCAGTCGGGAGTTTATTCTTGATCTGCTCTCTGAATATGGTGCGCCGCTCGGTATGGCTGCTATTGCAGAGCAGCTAAATCTTTTTGAAGAGGATGATCTGGAGGCGCTACGCCGCCGCCTCAATGCGATGGAGCGGGATGGTCAGTTGGTGCGTAATCGTCGCAATGGCTTCTGTATCGTCAATAGTAAAGATCTTGTGAGTGGCCGTGTTATTGGACACCCGGATGGCTTTGGGTTTCTTAAACCGGATGAGGGTGGGGATGACCTGTTTTTGTCGCCACGGCAGATGCGGTCGCTGTTACATAATGACCGGGCAGTGATGCGTGTTGTGGGGGTAGATCGTCGTGGTCGCCTGGAGGGAGCTTTGGTGGAGGTGTTAGAGCGCAATAATCATGAGGTTGTTGGACGCCTTTATCATGAGGGCAGTGTTGGCTTTGTGGTGCCAGATAACAAGCGATTGCATCTTGATATTGTGATTCCAGAGTGTGATCTGGCTGGAGCTACCCATGGGCAGATGGTGGTGGCGCAGATTGTTGAACAGCCGACCAAGCGTTCTCAACCGATTGGACGTATCGCTGAGGTGCTGGGTGATCATATGGCGCCCGGCATGGAGATTGATATTGCCATCCGCACCCATGAGCTGCCGGTTGACTGGCCAGAGGCAGTTGCAGAGGAGGTAAGTGCTTTTGGGGCAGAGGTGGATGAGGTGGCTAAACAGGGGCGGGTGGATCTACGGGATCTACCGCTGGTGACGATTGATGGCATTGATGCCCGTGATTTTGATGATGCTGTCTATTGTGAAGAGAAGCCTAAGGGCTGGCGTCTGCTGGTCTGTATTGCAGATGTCTCCAGTTATGTCATCCCCAAATCAGCATTGGACAGAGAAGCGCAGGAGCGTGGTAACTCGGTCTACTTTCCAGATCGGGTGATTCCGATGTTGCCTGAGGTGCTCTCTAATGGCCTCTGCTCACTCAATCCAGATACGGATCGGCTCTGCATGACCTGCGAGTTGTATATCAATAAAGAGGATGGGCGGATCATCCGGTCCCGGTTTTTTGAAGCAGTGATGCGTTCGCATGCCCGGCTAACCTATGATCAGGTGGCGGCTATGGTGGTTGAGCGTGATCCAAAGCTGCGCAGCCAGTATGCCCACCTGTTGACCCATCTGCATGAGCTGTATGCGCTCTATAAAGTGTTGCATCACTCCCGCAGTCTGCGGGGTGCTATCGATTTTGATACCACCGAGACCCGGATCCAGTTTAATGAAGAGCAGAAGGTGGAGCGAATTGTGCCCGTGCAGCGCAATGATGCCCATCGGATGATTGAAGAGTGCATGCTGATCGCCAATGTGGCTGCAGCACGTTTTCTACAGCGGAAAAAGTTGCCTGCGCTGTACCGCATCCATGAGGTGCCACCAGAGCAAAAACTCGCTGATCTGCGAGAGTTTCTCAATGAGCTTGCGCTGGGGTTATCCGGGGGTAAAAAACCCACAGCCAAGGATTATGCAGAGTTGTTGGATTCTGTGCAGGGGCGTCCCGACCGGCATCTGATACAGACGGTACTGCTGCGCTCTATGGCACAGGCGGTTTATGGCCCGGACAATGTGGGCCATTTTGGTCTGGCCTATCCAGAGTATACCCACTTTACCTCACCGATTCGGCGCTATCCTGATCTGTTGGTACATCGTGCCATTAAGCATCTGTTGACAGGTGGTACGGTGGAAGATTTCGAGTACTCACACTCTAAACTGCAGGCACTGGGGGAGCAGTGTTCCAGCACTGAGAGAAAGGCTGATGAGGCAACACGTGATGCCACAGACTGGCTGAAGTGTGAATATATGCTGGATAAGGTGGGTGAAGAGTTCGATGGCATCATCACCAGCGTAAACTCATTTGGTGTCTTTGTAGAGTTGGATCAGATTTATGTGGATGGTCTGGTTCACATCACAGCCCTGGATAATGATTACTACCATTTTGACCCTATTGGCCACCGGCTGAATGGTGAGCGTAGTGGCAAAGTCTACCGGCTGGGTGACTCCATCCGCATCAAAGTGGCTGCGGTCAACCTGGATGATAAGAAGATTGATTTTGTATTAGCAAATAATGAAACCGAAAATGAGAGTGTTACTAGAAAAACAAGGCGCAAAAGTAAACGACGTAAAAGGGCTAAGAATAGATGAGTAATTTGCAGATTATTTTTGGCCTGCACAGTGTACGCACGGCGCTTAAACATGAAGGGGCGGTAACTGAGCTTTGGGTTGAAGCCCGGCGACAGGATCGTCGTATCCGCGAGGTTCTTCAGTTGGCGAAAGAGGCTGGCCTGCAAGCGACTAAGGTTCCCCGGGATGAATTGGATATGCTGGCTCCCGCTGGTGCCAATCATCAGGGTGTGGTGGCGAGCACCAAGTCTCCCGCGGCACTGGATGAGGCGTCGTTAAAAGCGCTTTTAAGCAAGCTTGATGTGCCACCATTCCTGCTGGTGCTGGATGGTGTGCAGGATCCACATAACCTCGGTGCCTGCCTGCGCAGTGCTGATGCAGCAGGTGTGCATGCAGTAATTGCCCCCAAGGATCGCTCTGTTGGTTTGGGGCCAACGGTCTGCAAGGTAGCCTGTGGAGCCGCAGAGAGCGTGCCGTTTGTACAGGTGACAAATCTGGCCCGTACCCTGCGTTGGCTGCAGGATGAAGCTGGGGTTTGGCTAATAGGTACGGCTGGTGAAACAGATGCCAATCTCTTTCAAACAGATCTTACTGGCCCACTGGCGCTGATCATGGGTGGAGAAGAGAAAGGCATGCGAAGGCTAACGCGTGAGGCCTGCGATGCCGTGGTTAAACTTCCCATGGTTGGTCAGGTTGAAAGCCTGAATGTCTCTGTTGCTGCAGGTGTGGCACTATTTGAAGCGGTACGCCAACGATCCAGTTAGAAATGCAGGTAATTACACCCTGTGAGAAGTCATATATAGAATATCACTGCTGTCCCGTTAATTGGTAAGTAAAGAGGCCTGATTTCCCCAGGTTTTGGTACAATGAGTTTGCTTATAACTTGCTGAACCAATAAGGAAAACCAGGCCATGGCTCATTGTAATACGATCTTCTCACAAATA
>JAJRZI010000063.1 GCA_024275295.1 Gammaproteobacteria bacterium
AGTATTTGTGAGAAGATCGTATTACAATGAGCCATGGCCTGGTTTTCCTTATTGGTTCAGCAAGTTATAAGCAAACTCATTGTACCAAAACCTGGGGAAATCAGGCCTCTTTACTTACCAATTAACGGGACAGCAGTGATAGTAGATACTATACTGAAAGGCAGATATCTGTCGGTTAAAATTATTAATAATGCTGCTAGAGTTATTAGCTCATGCGCCTTTTTGTCCCGATGATTATAATTACTTAGAAAACACTCATGGAACAGACTGATTTTAAAGCCGAATTAATAACCAAATATAATGATAGGGATGTAGATGGCATCATCCAGCTCATCACCAATCTGGTTAAAAGCATGCAGTTTCCAGCTATAAACCGCAGGCTGGTAAATGAGGGCAAACTCAATGCAGCAAGCACCAAGATTGAGGATGTTGCTGCCGCGCTTATAAAAGAGATTGAAGAGGAATTTAACCAGACTGGAGATGTCATTGTTCAGGACAACTATTTTGAGATCGCTGAGCAACTGAAAAAACACTTCAACAGTGAAGTCGCAGAGATTTATCTCCGCACAAAAACGCCTGATGAATTTCTACATGAGATAAGAACAAGCCATGAGCGGGGGGATGCCAGCAAGGTTTCTGAAAATCTGGTCAACCAATACAAAAATGAGCTTATTCGCATTGAAGATGGACGCAGGGTTGTCGTGGAGATACTGCAAAAGCACAGCAATTTTCCCATCAAAAATGTTAAAGCGCTATCCGAATTGATTGAGCTGCTGCACAAGAAACTTAAATCCAATTATAGATACCTCTCAATCAAACCCTATTTTATTAATGTTTTTGAGGCGGGAGATGCACCACTCAACAAGAGAAATTCAGCCGTAGTTGTTAAACCGGCGTCAGAGCCAAAATCAGGTTCTAAAGCAGAATCCACATCTGATGAAGAGGTATCAAGCTACTCCCTCTTTCCCCATTACACCATTACGGGGCAGGAACCCTCATTGATTCAGCAATTCAGGTTTAGAATTAATGTTATCAAGCTGTTCCAGTTTCTCTGGAAACGAAAAATCCTGCCTGTAGCTGAGCACAAAAAACTCCTTGCCGCCATTTCAAGTCATTTTAACTATCGTGGGGATCCTGATCTTTCCAGAAAAGCACGTCGCTTTTTAGAGGAGCTGGTCACAGAGATCAATACAGATCAGGAGGCAATATTAAAGCGTCTTGCCCATACATTTGTAGATGAATATCGTTCAGCTGAACGGCAAATGGAGATTCGGCACGGCATGATTGAGACCGAGCTGGCTCAAACAAAAGAGTACCTAAAACAACTTACAACAACAGGTAAAAAACCCAGCTCAGAAGAGGAAGATAAAGTACGCATCTCACTGGAAAAGATTATAAACCTGGAAGGTGTTTTTAAGATTCCACCTATTCGTGAGCAATCTGCCGCCAACACAGCTTTCATAGAACTTGAACGAACAGCTCTCGGCGTCCCTACTGTCATATCACCAACCCAGATTACTGAATGGATAAGGATCTATTCCATTCTATTTTCTAATTCAGAATTTCTCGCATACTCAAATGAGACCATTGATTTCTCTGTTATGAGGCGATATATCTCAGACCTCACCACCTACCATCTCATCCAAAGTGTGTCTGAATTGAAGCTTGTTGTAGACCATACAGTAGCAGCACCAAGTGATAACAAACCAGATTACTTTAAACGTTTTGGTGAAGTGCTGAAGATAAAACTCCAGAGCCTTATCGGAGGCCAGAAAGAGAAGGATATGACATTCCAGCAGATGATTGAAGAGCTGGGGTTTCTGGATAATGATGCAACCCAATTTGTAATTGCTGATACCTTTAAAGGTTTTCAGGCCATTGCGGACGCTTTTAATAACACGGTTAACGACTATTTTGTCCGTGACCGGGAGACACTGCTGAAAGAGTCAAGGGGACTCTACAGCCAGATCTGCTCACAGTGCTTAAAGAATATTATCATTCGGCCAACAAAACCTCGTGCTCTTA
Organism: Gammaproteobacteria bacterium; assembly: GCA_024275295.1. Classification (GTDB taxonomy): domain Bacteria; phylum Pseudomonadota; class Gammaproteobacteria; order Chromatiales; family Chromatiaceae; genus WFXD01. Next base: position 2,026 of record JAJRZI010000063.1, read on the forward strand.
CAAAAGAGAGTGCCGCAGGTGGCAGCAAAGGGAAATCCTGGCTGAGCCGTCTGTTCTCATGATCCTAAAAAGAGCAGTAGGTTTTAACTGCTCTTTTTAGGATAATAGCCATTGAAGAGGAGGCTCATCCAGTAACGCCATCTGCTCTTTTAGTGACAGAATTTGCTCCTCCCAGTATTTTTGGGTATTGAACCAGGTAAAATTGGCAGGAAAAGCCGGATCACCCCATCGACGGGCCAGCCAGGCTGAGTAGTGAATCATCCGCAATGTGCGCAATGCCTCTACCAAATGCAGTTCACGTGCATCAAAGTCATAAAATTCACTGTAACCATCCAGCAAATGCGTCAATTGAGCCGTCATTTGCCTTCGATCACCCGATAGCAGCATCCACAGATCCTGCACAGCTGGCCCCATGCAGCAATCATCAAAATCAACAAAATGCGGGCCAGCATCTGTCCAGAGAACATTGCCCAAATGGCAGTCACCATGCAGGCTAATCATTTTAAGCACCCCGGCAGCATCAAATGCTGACTGAATACGGGGAATGAGTGCCTCAAGCAGCGATCTGTAGGGAGTTTCCAGCTCAATAGGAAGAAAATTACTTGCCAAAATATACTGATAAGATTCAATGCCATACCGCTCAATTGATACAGTATGTCGATGCTGAAACTCTTTTGCACTACCAACCGCATGAATGCGCGCTATAAAGCGCCCCATCCAGGCAAGATGATCGGGGTTGTCCATCTCCTGCCAACGGCCACCACAGTTTGGTGAAATTGAAAACCGAAAATCATGGTATTGATACAGAGATACCCCTGCAGCATCTTTAATGGGTGCCACAACAGGCAATTCTAATTCTGCTAACTCATTTGAAAACAGGTGCTCTTCAAGAATTGCACTGTCACTCCAGCGCCCAGGGCGATAAAACTTGGCCACTATGGGAGGTGAATCATCCAATCCAACCCGATAGACCCGGTTCTCATAGCTATTCAGTGGCAATAAGCGTCCATCACACTGGTAGCCCTGAGCTTCAAGTGCATCCAGAATAAGATCAGGGGTCAGCAGCTTATAAGGAGCTTCTAATTTTATATCAACAGCATTCATTTTATTCATGCTAATTTACACTGGAGTCGTTGATCTGTAAGATCAGTAGATCGGAAAACATACATTTTTTTATCCATCAGGAGTATCTTACATGAAGCGTCTTAGTATCTGCCTGCTCGCAGCCGCTCTCTGCTTTGGCTCAGCAGCAACATTGGCCTCTGGCCCCGCAACAAAAACAGTTGAGGCAGTCTATCAGGAAAAAGACCAGCTAAAAGGGCAGCAGGTTCAGATCCATGGCAAGGTTGTGAAGGTTAACAATGGCATCATGAATCGCAACTTTCTTCATCTGCAGGATGGAACAGGCAAGCAAGGCAGCAATGACCTTACTGTGACAAGCCAGGAGACCGCTAAGGTTGGTGATGAAATCACCATTACAGGCACCGTAGCTACCGGCGTTGATTTTGGCTCAGGGTACATGTATCCCCTGCTGATTGAAAAGGCAACGATTGCCAAAGTTAAATAAGGCAAGTCCTGCTTTTCAAAAAGCCTGGTTCAGCAGTGTGCTGAGCCAGGCTTTTTAAATTTGTTCATTATGTAACTTAGCACCAGCTCACCAGGCCTTAACCGTCTTGCTCAACAATATTGAGTTTTAAAAATCCGCTGCTGAAGACCAGCAACGGATTTTTTGTTTTGTGAGGGTTTGTTTTATTTTTGATGAGCAATATCAATCAGTTCCAGTTCAAAGTTAAGATTATTCCCAACCATCGGATGGTTTGCATCTACAGTGATTATCTCTTCATTTACCTCTTTTATGGATAGTATGCAGGAATTCCCATCTGGCCCCTGTGCCTGAAGCTCAAGGCCAACCTTCAGATCAATCTCTTCAGGGATATCTGCACGCGGTACTTCATGAATCAGCTCAGGATTATGTTCACCATAGGCCTCTTCAGCCGGGATATTAATGGTTTTTTTATCACCAATTGCCATACCTTCCAGTCCCTTATCAAAACCAGGAATGGTCTCTCCAGCACCAATTTTAACTATAAACGGTTCCTGTCCAATTGATGAATCAAACTGAATGCCATCATCAAAGGTGCCGGTATAATGAACTTTTACGGTATCGCCTATTTTTGCTTGGGTCATATTTTGCTCCTCAATTAAAAAACCTGTTAGAGGAACCTCATACTGAGACCTCTGATTGTAAAAATGCAAATTATCTCAAAAAACCTGTGGTAATTCAGTGCCTTTTATTCCTTTATCTGCTAGTGCTTTTAGTTCTAAGGGACAATACTTATAGTTAGGTAGTTGCATTTTTAAAAACTTCAAGGCTAATGGACATATTTTCTGCACAACCTTATCGGATTTCCCCTCTCGCTAAGCAAGAGTTTAGCGAGAAACAGAGGCTTGGCCATACCTCAGACACTACCGCTCATCCTTTTGACAAACCAGAGAGCTCAGAAGCGCCTGAAAACCAACCAGATATTCAGCGTGAGCTACAGCAACTAAAGAGCCGTGACCGTGAGGTGCATGCACATGAAGCAGCTCATATTGCTGCTGGCGGCACACTAATACGGGGCGGAGCCAACTTTAAGTACCAACGAGGTCCTGATGGCATCAATTATGCCGTTGGGGGTGATGTCTCTATTGATATTTCAAAAGGAAGTGACCCTCATAAGAACCTTCAGAATGCCGGGGTTATACAACGTGCTGCACTTGCGCCAGCCAACCCTTCAGCCACAGATCATGCTGTAGCTGCACAGGCCAGCCAGATGGCGGCCATGGCTCGCATTGAGATTGCCCGTCTTGATCAAGAACAGAGAAGTGAGCATGCTACACCTGAGCCGTCCAGCGCCAATGGTGCGGCTCAATATCAACGACTAGAAAGAGAGACAGACCCCAAAGCATATAAACTGAGTGAATATGCCTAATCTCTATTTTTAGTGCGCTTCCGTTCCCCCGGTTTTTGTGCTCCTGCACGAGGCTTTTTACCTTTGGGCTTCTGTCCTCTTGGCGGTGCCGCTTTCTCACCCGTAGATGAGAGGCGCAATTGTTGACCACAAACATTAACCTTTTGTAGATGCTTTTCAATCTCTTTAGGCATCCCTTCAGGCAGATCTACAGTGCTATGGGTGTCATGAATGCCGATATAGCCGATATGCTTTCCTTCAATGCCAGCCTCATTAGCAATAGCTCCCACTATTTCACGTGGTGTCGCTCCATGCTGGCGTCCAACCTCTATCCGATAACGAATTCGAGGTATATCATCCCCTCCCCCTCCTTGTTCAGACTTACCATGCTCCTTTCTCTCTCTACGCTGCCTTGGATCAGACCGGCTATCAGGGTGTTTTTTTGCAGCAGGCACTTTTATCTCTTTTACTACGAAGGGACGCTCACGCTGACTAAGAAAAGTGAGTGCTGCAGCAATATCGATCACCCCCATCTCTTGTTCATTTTCGATCCGGCTGACCAATCGGTAATAGAAATCCAGATCCTGATCGACGACTGTATCGCGCAGCAGTTGCATAAACTGCTCAATACGGTGCTCACCCAGATCATCTGCTGATGGCAGCGGCATTGGGGCGATTTTTTGGCGCGTCGCACGCTCAATGGACTTGAGTAGGTGGCGTTCACGAGGTGATACAAAAAGCAGCGCCTTACCTTTACGCCCCGCCCGTCCGGTACGGCCAATACGATGGACATAGGCTTCGGGATCGTAAGGAATATCATAGTTAACAACATGGGTTATCCGTTCAACATCCAACCCACGGGCGGCAACATCGGTTGCCACGACAATATCCAGTTTGCCGCTTTTTAAGCGCCCTACTGTTCTTTCTCGCATAGCCTGGTTCATATCACCATTCAACGCCTCAGCTGAGAACCCATGCGCTTCCAATTTTTCTGCCACTTCAACTGTTGCTGTTTTAGTCCGTACAAAAACAATCATGGCTTCAAAGGTTTCAACCTCCAGCACCCGTGTCAATGTATCCATTTTATGAAAGGGGGTGACCACACAGTGGAGCTGTTCAATGGTGGTGACTGTTTCTGTTTTACAAGCGACCTTGATTTCAACAGGATTATTCAGGTATTTCCGGGCAACATTTCGAATGCTCTTTGGCATGGTTGCCGAGAAGAGTGCCACACGTCGATTGGGTGGAGTTTGTTCAAAGATCCACTCGATGTCATCCACGAACCCCATGTTCAACATCTCATCTGCCTCATCCAGCACCAGGGTTTTAAGCCCCTTCAGCGAAAGGGTGCCGCGTCGCAGATGATCCATAACCCGACCAGGGGTTCCCACAATCACATGGGCACCACGTTTGAGCTGTCGAAGCTGGGTAGACATGCCTGTTCCACCATACAATGGCAGGACATGAAAGCCTTTCATGCCATGTGCATAGCTCTGAAAGGCTTCAGCGACCTGCAGCGCCAGCTCGCGGGTTGGTGCCAGTACGAGCGCCTGTGGATCTCGCTGTTTCAGGTCAATATCACTCATCACAGGCAGTGCAAATGCCGCTGTTTTACCTGTACCTGTTTGAGCCTGCCCCAAAAGATCCTTCCCCTCCATAAGATGAGGGATGCACTGCGCCTGAATAGGGGTTGGCGTTTCATAGCCAAGGTCTGTAACAGCTTTTAGGATAGTGGCGGGAAATCCGAAGCGGTCAAAACCGACGGATGTTGGAGCGGAATCCATGGAGGCACCTCAAGTCAGGGGGAACAAAAATACCAGTCATATTGGTGAATATGACGAAAAAGGGACGGTATGATAACAGATTATAGACACCAGCGTGACAAACAACTTGAGATCATATATTTTGGTTCGCTTTTGCTCGCATCCATCTTGTAGCCATGTCTGAACTTGAATCGATTATTGGTTTTTCTATTACTGCCGCCACTGTTGCGTTAGCAGTAGCCATACTGCTTTCCATGTTTGGCAGGCGTGGCGAGGCAACACTATCACTCATTCTGTTCACCTGCTTTAGTCTTGTTTTCTTTGGCATCCGCGCCTATCTGAAGGATTTTTTTCCATTCACCGATAAGGTTGAATCCTTCATGACGCTATCGGTGTTGATCACACTTTGCGGCATGATCTATCGTGACAAGGTATCAAATAAGGAATTTATTACCTTATTACTGCTTGCTTTGGCTGCCGCATTGACCACCTTTGTATTTACCGACCATATTCGTTACCCCACAGCCTACTTGCGCACTATCTGGTATCCCATACATGTGCCCTTTTCATTTGCTGCCTACGCCTTCTGGTTTCTGGCAGGAATTAATGCCATATTTGCAATTCGTGCACTTAGAGGTAATGCAGACGGCATACAGGATAGACCACTGGTCACCCAGCTCAATCGCAATGGTTTCATCTTTTTCACCCTGGCCATGTTGTTTGGTGGCATCTGGGGCTATCTTGCCTGGGGTGCTTATTTTATGTGGGATCCTAAAATATTATGGTCCGTCATACTCTGGCTCTATTACGGCAACCTGCTCCATATTGATAACCTGCCCCGCTTCCGCAAATGGAAGATTCCACTCTATACCATCGGCATGATTCTCATCATGATCACCTTTGTCGGTACAGGCTTCTTTACTCGTTCCATACATAAGTTTTAGCCATGATCTATCGCATTATAGAAATCCTGGGTAACCGGCATGCTGGTTTTATTCTCTGCCTGATTGTTGTGATCAATCTTACTGCAGGGAGTCTGGTCATGAATATGAACCCGGAACTCTACCCTCCTTTTTTTCCATTTGATCTTAAATTCTTTTTTCGACCTGTGCTTGCCGTGCATTGGTGGCTCTACCTGTTACTGGTAACCTTTGGCCTGTTTGCCATTAATATGATGGCCTGTCTTATTGAATCACTTGCTCGCATAAAAAATACAACAACAGGTAGATTGAGACTGTTTATTGGAATTTTCATTCACACTGCGTTGATACTTACCATGACAGCTCATCTCTATGATGGTTTCTACGGCAACTCCGGGCAGGCAACACTCTCACCAGAACCCACATCTATTGCAGGTATTGGTGATGTCAGCGCGCTCTCCGTTCATAGCACCCATCACCCAGATGGATCGCTAAAAGATACTGAAGCCATCCTTAACATTGATCGGCCAGACGGACGCTCCACCCGGCAGCGTATCGCCTACAATGAGCCGGCAACCTTTGAAGGCGGTCAGCGAGAGATCATCATTCAGGGTGGGCAACAGAGGCCCGTGGGCGTGGTTCTGATAAGAAAAAATGATGGTAAAACATTTGACATGATGCCTTACCAGCCGCAACAGATTAACAGTGGCCGCCTTACGCTGAAGGGAGTCTATCCATCACGGATGAAGGTGCTTATTGCACAGTTCATTTGGGAAAAGATCTCTGAACCGCCCCGGCTATTAACCATGGCGCTGGATAATGGCATGGTGCGGCATAACAAGATCACTGTTGCAGATGAGGTGTTGGGATACAAAGAGATGTTAGAGGTTCCAGTCGTTGCGGTAATGACACGCTACAACCCGGCTATTCCAATCATTCTGCTTAGCCTGATGGTTGCTTCGATTGGGACTCTGCTGCAGATATATTATGCACGCTAATGGGTGGGGACCCTACGATCAATGGCAATCAATCCAACCTCACGGGCCACCTCACATACAAATTCACTAATGTCACGTTCATCATCAATGACTAATAACTTTTGTGCATTCATTGCCATTTATCCGTAAAAAATCAGTTCCCGGAATACCCCTTTCTTAACAGCTGTTCCAGTTGTTCGAGCCGGAAGGGCTTGGTCAAGGCACCCAGGATATTCAGCCCCTTGGCCGAACCAAGCTTGTTCGCCATGGTCAGGTATTGCTCCTGATACCCGGTCATCAGGATGATGCTTGCACCGCTCTCTCTGGCAGCAAGTTCCTGCAGTATTTCGATGCCATCCAGATCTGGCATAATCATATCCAAAACAATGACATCTGGCGGCTCATCGGCCAGGGCTTTCATCATCTGTTTGCCACTTGCGGCTTTGCAGACATCAAAACCCAGCCCCTCCGCTGCTTTACCCACTAGATCCAGAATTTCTGATTCATCATCAACAACAGTCAATCTTGGTTTTGCCACATCTTACTCCTCGTTATTTTTTCTTCTGATTGTCTAACACCTGACGAACTTGCTGCGCCAGTTCAGCCTTGCGATAGGGTTTGGTCAGCAGTTTCATGGCACTCCCATTCAACCTCTCCATGGATGCCGCCTTCTCAGAATAGCCCGAGGTGAGCAGCACCTTAAGCCCTGGGTATTGCTTCTCCGCTATTGCCGCCAGCTCAAAGCCACTCATTCCACCACGCATCACAACATCACTGAACAGTAGACTGATATCTTGCTCTCTGGCCAACACCTCCAGGGCTCCAGAACCATTCGTCGCCGTCAGCACCTGATAACCCAGCTCCTGTAGATACTCCTCTGCAAGTTGAAGCAGATCCGCATCATCATCCACCACCAGCACCCTTTCAGCCCCACAGGGCAACTCATCTTTGGTTGCTGTATGGGCAATCACAGACTTCTCTGGAGTGACAACTCGCGGCAAGTAGATCCTGAGCACAGTTCCATGCCCCACTTCGGAATAGATTTTGATATGTCCCCCCGAACGCTGGACAAAGCCATACACCATACTGAGTCCCAGGCCTGTGCCCTTACCCTCTGGTTTGGTGGTGTAGAAGGGTTCAAAGGCTTTTTCCAGAGCCTCAGGCGTCATCCCGTTACCTGTATCTCCAATAGTGAGGAGGATATATTCTCCAGCTACTGCCCCCGGATTATGCTCCGCATAGTTTGCATCCAGCACCATATTGCCGGTCTCAATGCTCAGCCTACCACCTTCAGGCATGGCATCACGGGCATTGACCGCAATATTAAGGATTGCATCCTCCAGATCTCCGGGGTCAATCAACACCGGCCACAGGTCACCCGCCAATTCGAGTTTGAGTGTAATAGAGGGCGTCAGGGTGCGAGCCAGAATCTCCATCATGCCTTCCACAACCTGATTGATTCCAGTTGTCTGAGGCGCCACAGATTGCTGGCTGGAGAACCTCAACAGCCGTCGAACCAGATTTGCGCCCCGCAGGGCTGCCTGCAAGGCGGTTTCCACCCGCCGACGGGCCGTGGCATCCTCCTTTACCCCCCGTTTCAGGAAGTCCAGGTTGCCAATTATGATCCCCAGCAGGTTGTTGAAGTCATGGGCAAGCCCCCCTGTCAATTTGCCCACTGCATCCATTTTTTGACTGCGGCGCAGTATCCTCTCTGCCTGCTTACGCTCAGTGATGTCATACCAGTGCTCAATGCGGCCACCCGCATGGGGGCCTATGCTTATGGGTTGACTCCAAAATTCCAGCCAGCGCTCTTCCCGCTCACCGTCCGGAAGCACATGGCAGACCAGGTTTTCAATCTTGGCATTGTGCTCATAGGCCACAAAAAGCTTACCTAGAAAGGCCTCTTGATCTTCACAGACATTCTTAGGTTGAGCCTGCATGAACTCGATCTTGCTCTTGCCAATAGCCTCCTCCCTATGTAAGCCCAGGTAGCGCTCCACTGCCCGGTTTATCCAGACTATCCTGCAATCGACATCAAGAATACAGATCCCCACCTGGGCACCTTCGAGGACATCATCAATCAGCGAGCGATATTTTGCTTCACTCTCCTGCAGAGCCTCATGTTCCTGCTCCAGCTCCCTGACCTTCTCATCCAGCTTCCTGGCCACACGCATGGCATGAAGCCGCTCCAGATCCTGCTCGATCTCCAGGGGCAATTCTGGCACGGAGAGTTTCCCCTCCTGGCACTCCTTTATAACCTCCCTGATAATTTGGAGAAATTGCGCCGTCTCAATGGGTTTTCTGATAAATCGGGAGGCCCCCAGGGCCATGGCAAGCATCTCATCCTGTGGTTCAAGATAGGTCGCCGAATAGAAGACAAAAGGCACCACATGCAATTGGTCATGGATCCTGATAGCGCGGCAAAACTCGAAGCCATCCATTTCAGGCATCAGAATATCACTGATGATCAGCTCTGGCTGCGAATGCTCTGCCATCCTCAGAGCTTGAACCCCGTTGGAAGCAGTTTCTACAGTATATCCCTGCGCTTTTAGCTCGATGCTCAGCAGAATACGCGAATTCTCATCATCATCTGCAATCAGGATCTTCACTATTTATCTCCCGCCGCTATCCTATATGTAAATATTAGTTCACTAAGCACCCAATGTCCCAATAGCCAGGGATAATTTGGTACAAAAACCCACGACACCACGATAATCCTAGAGAAGTGGGTTGCAATCCCTTATGCTTGTTTTAAGGAAGCTGGAAATATTATCCCTTCATCGGCACTCAGAAATGCTGGCTGAAAATTTAAAGAGGGTAAATGGGTGAGAGACCCGGAGCACTCTATATCTGGTAATTGATACAGCATTGAGAACATGACCACTCTAAAATCCAGATCACCAAGATGGCATCACCGCATCTCTCTGCCCGTAAAAATAGTCATGCTTACGGTCATTATTGGTATCTCCCTGTGGACGCTACTGGATTACATTCAAAGCAACAGACTGCAAAAGATCTTTTACGCACAACTGGTCGAAGAGCTTACCCGGCAGTCAGTCGATGACAGGATTCATTTCAACAACTATATAAAATCCCACCACAAATCAGCCGCACTTTTTGTCTTCCAAAAGAATTTCATTGACTATATTAACGCCCAGAAGTGGTCAGCAGAAGAGGCGATTGAGATCAAATACCATTATCAGGCTCCACCTTGGCTTCCTGATCACTCCTTTTCCAGACCCCGTTTCAGCATACTGCTAGACGCTGACGGCAGGGTCAGAGAGGTTTCCAGCATACATGGTGATCATCCCTCCCAGATCCTGCTTAAACCACCTGCACGCATACTGGCCAAAAGTATTGGCCAGAGGTTTGTCGCCTATCGCAATAACAGCTATTTTGTGCTGGCATCAGAAAAACATCTGGACGCTCAGGGACAATTAAAGGCCATATTGATGCTTACTTCCCCAATCGATGAGGAGTTTTTACTGGCGGCATCCGCCACCTCTATGCCTGGGTATCTAACCGCACTGGTAACTGCTGGAAAGGAGTCAAGAATCCTTGTCAGCAGCAACCAGAGTGAACTGCCGACCGGTACGCGACTGAGTGATCTACAGGATCGCTATCTCGTTACCGGCCAGGAGACCATTGACTACGGGGATGCGGAAAACATGCTTAACCTGGCCTCCCTGACATCAATGTCAGAGATCGACACACTGACAGGGGCGGTTATCACAACAGGAAGGGAGCAACGCAACATAATAGCTCCTGCATTTATAGTGATCTTTGCACTCTCCATGATCTGTATTACCCGCCGAATCAACCATCTGAACAGGCAGATGTCAGAATTTTCACAGAAAACATTCGGCGTTCAGGCACAAGAGCTACAGAAAGGAGACCAGCTATATCTTCTTGAAAACCGCTTCCAAGATTTTACAGCAGAAATTCTTGAAGCAAGGGAGATGCTAAAAAAACAGGCTGAGGAAAAAACCCGGCTTATCGTCAATAACGCCTTTGATGCCATTATCACAATGGACAGCAACGGCGTAATTATGACATGGAATCCACGGGCCGAGACCATCTTTGGCTGGACGGATAAAGATGTAATTGGGCAAAGAATGATTGATACCATTATTCTCCCTGAAGACAATGCTTCCGATGAAGAAAATCTCAGCCATTTCCTTGCCACCGTAGAGTGCGCTGCATCGCACAAGCAGATTGAGTTAATAGCCAGGCACCATGATGGACATAAGTTTCCAATTGAACTCTCATGTTCCAATATTACATCTGAAAGCGGTTGTATCTGTATCTCAATTATTCGCGATATTACCAAGCGAAAGCAGGCAGAGAAGGAGATAAATGATCGTATCACACACCTTGAGATCATCAATACAGTAATAAAAGATGTATCATCTTCACTTGATATTGATAATGTACTTTATAAGACCACAAAGAATGCTGCTGAACTCATAAACGGAGATGGAGCCTCTATCGCAATATATGATGAAGCAAATAAAATTGTAAAATACCAATACCACTACAATATGCCACCATCACTTACGGAGGTCGTTGCAAGAATGGGGCAAGGGCTGGCCGCCCAGATTACTGAAACAAAAGAATCCGTCATCATTAATAATTATCCCGACCACCCAAGAGCCTTAAAGGCATTTTCTGATGCCGGCCTAAAGGTGTTGATTGCAGTCCCATTAGTTGCTAATGATAAGGCATTTGGTGCGCTTGGTGTTTTCGGTCTGACAAAAGAGACGCGTTTGTCCCAGCATGACGTTGAACTTCTGGAAAGCGTGGGAAAAGAGGCCGCCATCTCTATCCAAAACGCAAGGCTTTATGATGAGATAAAGCAGTTCTCCAGCACGCTTGAACAAAAGGTCAAATACCGCACAAAGGAGTTGGAGCAATCAAAGGAACAGCTACGGCTTGCAAATGAAAAACTCCTTGAGCTTGACCACCTAAAATCAATGTTTATCGCTTCCATGTCCCATGAGTTTAGGACGCCTCTCAATTCGGTCATTCGCTTTACTGATGTTTTACTTCAACAGCTTGTAGGTGAGGTTAACACTGAGCAAAAAGATCTTCTCCAGAGGGTGAAAAAATCGGCATATCACCTCCTATCCCTTATCAATGATGTCATTGATATTTCAAAGGTTGAAGCGG
>JAJRZI010000064.1 GCA_024275295.1 Gammaproteobacteria bacterium
AACCGGTGCCTGCGACCTGCCAGAAGGCGTAGAGATGGTCATGCCGGGTGACAACGTCAAGATGGTTGTCAAATTGGGTGCACCGATCGCAATGGAAGAGGGGCTGCGCTTCGCTATCCGTGAAGGTGGCCGCACCGTTGGTGCTGGTGTTGTTTCTAAGATTATCGAGTAAAACCACTAAAAAAGCGGGGGTCGAATGGTCGGCAGATAAATTATTCTGCCTTGGCCGTCCGATCCCTAGTCATTTTTTAGGCCAGTGGCTCAATTGGTAGAGCAGCGGTCTCCAAAACCGCAGGTTGGGGGTTCGAGTCCCTCCTGGCCTGCCATTTATGGCAAGAGTAGAGGCATCAAACGGTATGAATGCAAAGGTTGAAGTTGAAGGCAGCTCTGGGTTGGATACCGTGAAGCTGTTGGTGGCATTGCTGCTGCTGGCGGCAGGCATTTTTGGCTTCTACTATTTTGAAGAGGAGTCGATCCTCTATCGGGTGTTGGGATTGCTGGCAATTGCCGGCGTTTCAGCAGCGATTGCGCTACAGAGCAATCCAGGGCGCCGGACATGGATGTTTGCAGTGGGTGCGCGCACTGAGGTGCGCAAGGTTGTATGGCCTACGCGTCAAGAAACCTGGCAAACCACCTTGGTTGTTTTTGGTATGGTTTTATTGATGTCGCTTATTCTCTGGCTGGTGGACATGGGGTTGATGGAAGCGGTACGTGCAATTACGGGGCAAAGCTAAAATGGCTTTACGTTGGTATGTAGTTCATGCATTTTCAGGCTTCGAGGCTCAGGTGAAGCGTTCATTGGATGAGCGTATTGCTCGTGCAGGTATGCAAGATCTGTTTGCTGATGTGCTGGTTCCCACAGAGGAGGTTGTCGAAGTTCGTGGTGGTCAGCAGCGAAAAAGTGAGCGTAAATTCTTTCCAGGCTATGTGCTGGTAAAGATGGAGCTGACGGATGAGACCTGGCATTTGGTTAAGGATGTCCCCAAGGTGATGGGTTTCATTGGAGGCACAGGTGACAGGCCTGCACCGATTTCAGATAAGGAAGCTGAGGCGATTCTGCAGCGTATCCAGGAAGGTGTTGAAAAGCCACGTCCAAAGATCCTGTTCGAACCTGGAGAGGTTGTGCGGGTCACTGATGGTCCTTTTAATGATTTCAATGGGGTCGTTGAGGATGTGGATTATGAGAAGAGCCGATTGAAAGTATCGGTGCTGATTTTTGGGCGTTCCACACCGGTCGACCTTGAGTTTGGCCAGGTTGAGAAGGGTTAGCCCCAGCAGTTTATTGAGTGTCAGGCTTTGACTATGCGTTGCTAATAGCCTGCATACTGTAAATATCAAATTTTAAGTAATTTAGGGGAGCCAAGGTGAAAGCCCTTGGCGTTTGCACCCACAGGAGATCCAGAAATGGCAAAGAAAATCCAGGCTTATATCAAGCTTCAAGTAAAGGCCGGTGAGGCCAATCCCAGTCCACCTGTTGGCCCGGCACTGGGTCAGCACGGCGTCAATATTATGGAGTTCTGTAAGGCATTTAATGCACAGACCCAAAATGTTGAGAAAGGGTTGCCGATCCCAGTTGTGATTACGGTATATGCTGATCGCAGCTTTACCTTTATAACAAAGACACCACCAGCATCAGTCCTGCTGAGAAAGGCCGCAGGTGTTCCAAAGGGCAGTGGCAGACCTAATACTGAAAAGGTAGGTACGGTTACCCGTGCTCAGCTTGAAGAGATTGCGCAGACCAAAATGGAAGATCTGAACGCTGCCGATATGGATGCTGCGGTACGCATTATTGCCGGTAGCGCCCGTAGCATGGGCCTCAATGTGGAGGGTCTCTAACATGGCAAAGCTATCCAAGCGCGCAAAAGCGATCTGCGAAAAAGTAGATGCTAAAAAACAGTATGCTGCTGAAGATGCCTTCTCTCTGCTGAAGGATCTCCCCGGCGCAAAATTCAAAGAGTCTGTAGATGTTGCTGTAAATCTAGGTGTTGATCCACGTAAATCAGATCAGGTTGTACGTGGTGCAACATTACTGCCTAATGGCACTGGCAAGACTGTCCGGGTCGCCGTTTTTACCCAGGGTGCAAATGCTGAAGCTGCGACAGAGGCCGGTGCGGATATCGTAGGAATGGATGATTTGGCTGCTGATGTGAAAGCTGGAAAGATGGATTTTGATGTTGTTATTGCCTCACCAGATGCCATGCGGGTAGTGGGCCAGCTGGGCCAGATCCTCGGTCCGCGTGGTCTGATGCCTAACCCCAAGGTTGGTACCGTTACCCCGAATGTGGCTGAAGCGGTGAAAAATGCCAAGGCGGGTCAGGTTCGTTACCGTACCGATAAGGCGGGCATTATCCATTGCCCAATTGGCAAGGTGGATTTCGAAGCCACAGCGCTGCGCGAGAATCTTGAAAGCCTGCTTGCTGACCTGAATAAGGCTAAGCCGAGTGCTGCAAAGGGTATTTATATACAGAAGATCACAGTCTCCAGCACCATGAGGCCAGGGCTTTCATTAGATCAGGCGTCATTGAACGTCTAGCAATATTTATGCAGCAGATGTCTATGCTGCATTGCTGCATTTAAGTATGCGGCATACCGACTTTGCGGGGTGCCGGGTCAACAGATCCGGTTACCGTCAAAGACCGTAGGTGCGCTATAGGCGCTTAATATATGGCATTAGCCTACGCAGGCGGTGTCCCTAAACAGGATTATCCTGGTGACGGCATCGTGTTCACTGAGCATTTTTTGGAATGTTCATTGGTGTCAACCAGGGCGGGGTTACCCGCCCAAACAACGAGAGGTGACGACAACATGGCACTAAACCGTGCACAGAAGGAAGCAATCGTCGCCGAGGTCGCAGAAGTAGCGGCTACTGCCTATTCAGCCATTGCTGCGGAATACCGAGGTCTGACTGTAGAGCAGATGACTCAGTTGCGTGTTGAAGCACGCAAAGCTGGCGTCTATCTGCGTGTGGTCAAAAACACCTTGGCGCGCCGTGCATTTGTAGATACTGAATTTGCCTGCATGCAGGAAGGTCTCATCGGTCCAGTGGTGTTGGCTTTTTCGCAGGAAGATCCAGGGGCAGCAGCTCGTGTAATCAACGATTTCTCAAAACAGAACGATAAACTGGTTGTAAAACTGGTCTCGATTGGTGGTGAATTACTTGAGCCATCAAAGATCGAAGACCTGGCAAAGATGCCAACTTACGATCAGGCTATCAGCCTGTTGATGGCGGTCATGAAAGCGCCTGTAGAGAAGCTGACACGCACCATAAACGAGGTGCCTGGCAAGTTGGTTCGTACTGTTGCGGCTATACGCGATGCAAAAGAGGCGGCTTAATTAGCCTGTCTTTCCGATAACTTATTCAATATTTAAATCCAGGAGTTAACAATGGCCGTGTCCAAAGAAGATATTTTAGAGGCTATTTCCAACATGACTGTGCTGGAGGTCGTTGATCTGATCTCTGACATGGAAGAGAAATTTGGCGTATCTGCCGCTGCTGCAGTAGCCGCTGCTCCAGCCGCTGGTGGTGATGCTGGTGGTGCTGCTGAAGAGCAGACAGAATTTGACGTTGTTCTGACCGGCTTTGGCGGAAACAAGGTTGCCGTTATTAAGGCTGTTCGTGCCATCACTGGTCTGGGCTTGAAAGAAGCCAAGGCTGCTGTGGAAGGTACCCCGAACACCCTGAAGGAAGCCGTCTCCAAAGAGGAAGCTGAAGACGTTAAGAAGCAGTTGGAAGAAGCAGGCGCTACTGCCGAGATCAAGTAACCCCTTGATCTTGAGTGACTGCAACCCATAGCGGGTCTGGGCTGGCGGCTTTTTTGCCGTCGGCCTTTTCCCGTTGTGTCGTTATAAAGTTTCGCACTTATATCGGCACGCACGATACAGATATGTATCGAAATCATAATTTTTGAAGTCTTTTGAATCCGAGGGACGGCAACATGGCCTATTCTTTCACCGAGAAAAAGCGTATCCGCAAGGACTTTGGCAAGCGGCCAATTATTCTTGATACGCCCTTTCTTTTGGCGACTCAGATCGATTCCTACCGGCGCTTTTTGCAGGACGGTGTAGCACGGGATGATCGTGCAGATTTAGGTCTGCATGCAGCATTTAAGTCAGTATTTCCAATCACAAGCTACTCTGGAAATGCGGCATTGGAATATGTCAGTTATCGCCTTGGCGAACCCGTTTTCGATGTGCGCGAGTGCCAGCTTCGTGGCACAACCTACGCAGCACCGTTAAGGGTTTTGGCTCGTTTGGTGATCTATGATAAGGAAGCGCCTGCCAACTCAAAGGTGGTAAAGGATATCCGTGAGCAAGAGGTCTACATGGGCGAGTTACCGCTCATGACCGATACCGGAACCTTTGTTATCAATGGTACTGAGCGCGTTATTGTCTCTCAGTTACATCGTTCTCCCGGCGTCTTTTTTGACCACGATAAGGGCAAAACCCACTCCTCAGGCAAGTTACTGTTCTCTGCCCGTGTGATCCCTTACCGTGGATCCTGGCTGGATTTTGAGTTCGACCCCAAAGATTCTGTCTTTGTCCGAATCGATCGTCGCCGCAAGCTGCCAGCGACTATCCTGATTCGTGCTTTGGGATACAGTACGGAAGAGATGCTCGACATGTTTTTTGAGACGGATAGTTTCCGTCTTAATAAAACCGGCATCAAAATGGAGCTGGTGCCTGAACGCCTGCGGGGTGAGATTTTAAGTTTTGATATCACAGCCAAAGGTGAGGTTATCGCTGAGGCAGGACGTCGTGTAACGCAACGGCATATCAAGGCGCTAGAGAAGGCAGGTGTGAAGAGCCTGGAAGTACCGCAGGATTTTCTCTACGAGCGGGTACTGGCTCATAATATTGTCGATACGGAGACAGGCGAAATACTTGCCAATGCCAATGACGAGATTACTGAAGAGATGCTGGAGCTTCTGATCAGCAATGGCATCAAAAAGCTCAAGACACTCTTTATCAATGATCTTGATCATGGTGCATTTATCTCCAGCACCCTGCGTCTGGATTCATCTACCAATGATCTGGAGGCAAAGGTAGAGATCTACCGGATGATGCGCCCAGGTGAGCCGCCAACCAAGGATGCGGCCGAGAATCTATTCAAGAATCTGTTTTTTAGCCCTGACCGCTATGATCTCTCTGCCGTTGGCCGCATGAAGTTTAACCGCAGGCTGAACCGCACAGAGACGGATGAGGGTGAAGGCGTCCTCTCAAAAGAGGACATCGTTGATGTACTCAAAGAGCTGATCAATATCCGCAACGGCAATGGCGTGGTGGATGATATTGATCACCTGGGCAACCGCCGTATTCGCTGTGTTGGCGAGATGGCCGAAAACCAGTTCCGCGTGGGGCTGGTGCGTGTTGAGCGCGCTGTTCGCGAACGTCTGACCCTGGCTGAATCCGAAGGGTTGATGCCGCAAGAACTGATCAACGCCAAGCCGGTCTCTGCTGCAGTCAAAGAGTTCTTTGGCTCCAGCCAGCTTTCGCAGTTTATGGATCAGAACAACCCGCTCTCAGGCATGACCCATAAGCGTCGTGTCTCCGCACTTGGCCCTGGTGGCCTGGCGCGTGAGCGTGCTGGTTTTGAGGTGCGTGACGTACATCCAACGCACTATGGCCGTGTCTGTCCTATTGAGACGCCGGAGGGGCCAAACATTGGTCTGATCAACTCCCTCTCTGTCTATGCCAGAACCAACAGCTACGGCTTTCTGGAAACCCCCTATCGCCGCGTGGTTGATGCCAAGGTGACTGATCAGGTGGATTACCTCTCTGCGATTGAAGAGGGGCGTTTTGTGATTGCGCAGGCCAATGCCACCCTGAGTGAGGATGGGAAGCTGGTGGATGAGCTGATCTCATGCCGCCATCAGAATGAATTTACCCTCTCCACGCCGGATAAGATCGAATATATGGATGTATCGCCAAAACAAATTGTATCGGTGGCGGCCTCCCTGATCCCGTTTCTGGAGCATGATGACGCCAACCGCGCACTCATGGGGTCCAACATGCAACGTCAGGCTGTGCCAACGTTGAGAGCCGATAAGCCGCTGGTCGGCACTGGCATGGAACGCACTGTGGCGGTGGACTCGGGTGTGGCTGTTGTTGCAACCCGGGGCGGTCTGGTCGACTCTATCGATGCGGCGCGTATCGTCGTGCGTGTGAATGATGATGAGACAGAGGCGGGCGAGTCCGGTGTGGACATCTACAACCTGACCAAATATACCCGTTCCAACCAGAACACCTGCATCAATCAGCGTCCGCTGGTGAATCCAGGCGATACCATTGCCCGGGGTGATGTACTGGCTGATGGGCCTTCGACAGATCTGGGTGAGCTTGCGCTGGGTCAGAATCTGCGTATCGCCTTTATGCCGTGGAATGGGTACAACTTTGAGGACTCCATTCTCATCTCAGAGCGTGTGGTTGAAGAGGATCGCTTTACCACCATCCATATCGAAGAGCTGACCTGCATGGCGCGTGACACCAAGCTGGGATCGGAGGAGATCTCGGGTGATATCCCCAATGTGGGTGAATCAGCGCTGGCCAAGCTGGATGAGTCCGGCATCGTCTATGTGGGTGCCGAGGTTAAAGAGGGCGACATCCTGGTCGGCAAGGTGACGCCAAAGGGTGAGACCCAGCTGACACCTGAAGAGAAACTGCTGCGCGCCATCTTTGGTGAGAAGGCAGCGGATGTTAAAGACACCTCGTTGCGGGTTAAATCCGGCATGATTGGCACGGTCATTGATGTGCAGGTCTTTACCCGCGATGGCGTCGAAAAGGATGCGCGCGCACTACAGATTGAAGAAGAGGAGCTAAAACAGGTAAGAGCCGATCTGGGCGACCAGCTGCGCATCCTGGAAGAGGATACCTTCCAGCGTGTCGAGAAGATGCTGCTGGGTAAGGTTGCCGATGGTGGCCCTAGCTCGCTAAAGGCGGGCTCAAAGGTTACCAAGGCGTATCTGTCAGAACTCGAACGTGATCAGTGGCTGGAGATTCGACTGCGCAATGAATCAGCTGCACAGCAGCTGGAGGCTATTGCTGAACAGGTTAAGAGTCAGCGTGAAGAGTTCCGTCAACGCTTTGAGGCAAAGAAGGGCAAGCTGACCAGTGGTGATGATCTGGCGCCTGGCGTGCTCAAGATGGTTAAGGTCTACATGGCCGTAAAACGCCGCATCCAGCCGGGTGACAAGATGGCGGGACGACACGGAAACAAAGGTGTTATCTCCAGCATTGTGCCGGTTGAGGATATGCCTTACTCCGAAGATGGAACGCCGGTTGATATCGTGCTCAATCCGCTGGGTGTGCCATCACGTATGAACGTGGGGCAGGTGTTGGAAACGCACCTGGGATGGGCCGCAAAAGGTCTGGGTCAACGCATCGGCGAGATGCTGGAGCGGCAGGCCAAAGTGACTGAGCTGCGGGAATATCTGGACAAGATCTACAATACCAGCGGTAAGAAAGAGGAGCTTGACAGCTTCAGTGATGAAGAGATTACCAAGCTGGCTGGCAACCTCAAAGGTGGCGTGCCGATGGCAACTCCCGTCTTTGATGGTGCGAGTGAGGAAGAGATCAAGCGCATGCTGGAGCTGGCCGGACTGCCTGCAACGGGTCAGACCACGCTGCATGATGGGCGTACAGGTGAGGCCTTTGATCGGCCGGTCACTGTGGGCTATATGTACATCCTCAAACTGAATCATCTGGTTGATGACAAGATGCATGCACGTTCCACCGGGCCATATAGTCTCGTAACGCAGCAGCCATTGGGCGGTAAAGCGCAATTTGGTGGCCAGCGTTTCGGAGAGATGGAGGTCTGGGCGCTGGAGGCATACGGTGCAGCCTACACATTGCAGGAGATGCTGACGGTCAAGTCAGATGATGTGAATGGCCGTACGCGAATGTACAAGAACATCGTTGATGGTAATCATCAAATGGACCCGGGCATGCCTGAGTCGTTCAATGTGCTGGTCAAAGAGATTCGTTCATTGGCCATTAATATTGAGCTGGAGCGGAAGTAGTTTTGCCTTAAAGCAGACCTATAACTACTTCCAATTACAGGAGATACGATCTTGAAAGATCTATTAAAGCTTATTAAACAGCAGGGGCAATCCGAGGATTTTGATGCGATTCGGATCGGCCTGACTTCGCCCGACATGATTCGTTCCTGGTCTTACGGTGAGGTCAAAAAGCCAGAGACCATTAACTATCGCACCTTTAAGCCAGAGCGTGAAGGTCTCTTCTGTGCCAAGATCTTTGGCCCCACCAGCGATTATGAGTGCCTGTGTGGCAAGTACAAACGCCTCAAGCATCGCGGTGTTGTGTGTGAGAAGTGCGGTGTTGAAGTTACCCTCTCAAAGGTTCGCCGCGAGCGCATGGGGCACATTGCGCTGGCCAGCCCGGTTGCGCATATCTGGTTCCTGAAATCGCTCCCTTCCCGTATCGGTCTGCTGCTGGATATGACCCTGCGTGAGATTGAGCGGGTGCTCTATTTTGAATCGTTTGTCGTGGTTGATCCGGGCATGACGCCGCTTGAGCGGGGGCAACTGCTGACAGATGAGCAGTACCTCGATGCGATTGAAGAGAATGGTGATGAATTTGATGCGCGCATGGGTGCTGAAGCGGTGTATGAGCTGCTGCGCACCATCAATATGCCGGATGAAATCACGCGCCTTCGCGAAGAGATTGACGCCACCAATTCAGAGACCAAGATCAAGAAATTCAGCAAGCGCCTGAAACTGATTGAGTCACTGAATGTCTCCGGTAACCGTCCAGAGTGGATGGTCATGACCGTGTTGCCTGTGCTGCCGCCTGAACTGCGTCCACTGGTACCTCTGGATGGTGGCCGTTTTGCGACCTCTGATCTGAATGATCTCTATCGACGGGTTATCAACCGCAACAACCGTCTGCGCCGTCTGCTGGACCTGAATGCACCAGACATTATTGTACGCAACGAAAAACGCATGTTGCAGGAGTCTGTGGATGCGCTGCTGGATAATGGCCGTCGTGGCCGTGCCATCACGGGCACCAATAGGCGTCCTCTAAAATCCCTGGCTGACATGATCAAGGGCAAGCAGGGCCGTTTTCGTCAGAATCTGCTGGGTAAACGCGTTGATTACTCCGGTCGTTCTGTGATCGTGGTGGGGCCGACGCTGAGACTGCATCAGTGTGGTCTACCCAAGAAGATGGCACTGGAGTTGTTCAAACCCTTCATCTTCAGCAAGCTGCAGTTCCGTGGTCTGGCGACCACGATCAAGGCTGCAAAAAAGCTGGTTGAGCGCGGAAGCACTGAGGTGTGGGATATCCTGGAAGAGGTTATCCGTGAGCATCCGGTCATGCTGAACCGTGCGCCAACCCTGCATCGGCTTGGCATCCAGGCCTTTGAGCCGGTGCTGATTGAAGGCAAGGCCATTCAGTTGCATCCGCTGGTCTGTACTGCATTTAACGCCGACTTTGACGGCGATCAGATGGCTGTACATATTCCATTGTCTATTGAGGCGCAGCTTGAAGCGCGCAGCCTCACGATGTCGACCAATAATATCCTCTCACCAGCCAATGGTGAGCCTATTATCGTGCCGTCACAGGATGTTGTGCTGGGCCTCTATTTTATGACGCGCGACTGCATCAACGCTCAAGGTGAGGGCATGGCCTTCTCCAATGTTAA
>JAJRZI010000065.1 GCA_024275295.1 Gammaproteobacteria bacterium
ATATGCCCAGGTTGACCCCTGGAAAGAGCGGGCTGACGGAAAGGAAGCCCATGAATTCACACCCATGATTGAGATTGCTGATTAACCATTTAGCCGCACACAAATGCTGTGATTAACGCCGACAAAGAGATTACAAAATGTATGACTGGATCGAAATAGGCCACATCGAGGATATCCCCCGCCTTGGTGCCCGCGTCGTAAAAAGCAAAGCGGGCGACATCGCCATCTTCCGCACCGCCCAGGATAAAATCCACGCCCTGCTGGACAGATGCCCCCATAAGGGCGGCCCCCTGTCACAGGGGATTGTGCATGGTGACCAGGTCACCTGTCCGCTGCATGACTGGAAGATTCAACTGGCCAGCGGTGAAGCCGTGGCCCCGGATGAGGGGTGTGCTCGCACCTATCGGGTGAGAGTGAAAGAGGGAACCATATTTCTTATGCTGTAGATACCGGGGCCAATCTGTGAGTTAATGGATCTGATCTATAAAAATGGCTAAGGAGATATGCGATGAACTACAGGAAGCATGGGCTTTGTGCGGTACTTTTGATTGCACTCATCACCCCGGTGCAGGCAGGCTGGTTTGATCGATTAAAAGATGAGGTTTTGGGCGAAGAGAGCGTGACCGAAACGGTCACCGGCCTGACCTCAGGTGAGATGGTCAATGGCCTGCGGGAGGCGCTGGAGAAAGGCGTGCGTATGGCGGTGGATCTGCTGGGCCAAACGGATGGTTTTTTTGGCAACCCAAAGGTGCGCATCCCCCTGCCGGATCATCTTCAGCAGCTCTCCAGCGGGCTGCGCATGCTGGGGCAGGATCAGTATGCCGATGAGTTTGAGCTGACCATGAACCGGGCGGCCGAGGCGGCCGTGCCAGAGGCCAAGGCCATCTTCATGGATGCTATTCGCAACATGACCATTGAGGATGCCAAAAAGATTCTTGATGGAGCAGATGATGCGGCAACCCAATATTTTCGCAAGCTGGGCGAAGTGCGTCTGCGTGAGCGGATGCAGCCTGTTATCGAGCAGGCCACAGGCAAGGCCGGGGTAACCAACGCCTACAATAGTCTGGTTAAAAGCCTAGAATTCCTGGGCGATGTGGTGGACACCCAATCGCTTGATCTGAACCGTTATGTCACCGACAAGGCACTGGATGGACTGTTTCTGATGATTGCAGAGGAGGAGAAGCGCATCCGTGAAAACCCAATGGAGCGCACCACCGAGCTGCTTAAAAAGGTGTTTGGTTCGTAACTGTTCAGCTCACCCCTGAAATTCGCCATTTCTGCGTTAAAAAATGATCATTTACACTTGTAAACTCACATTTTTCGTCTTGAACTGACGAATTTCAGGGGCAATCTGAACAGTTACAGGTGATTTTTCAAGGGTGCTGAATCGTTACCTTGGTTTAGACCGAAAACAGGGATCAGGCCAGATCATCAACCGCCACATGATAGGTTGGATCTTCAATCACATTGACCTCGACCAGATTGCCGGCCTTATGCAGCAGTTGCCGGCATTCGGGACTCAGGTGTCTGAGGTGCAGCGTTTTACCGGCATTGAGATAGCGCTCGGCCAGGTTATCAATGGCCTCCAGGCCGGAGTGATCTCCCACCCGTGAGTGCTGGAATTCAATGACCACATCGTCGGGATCATTGCGCGGGTCAAACAGCTCCATAAAGCTGTGTACCGAGCCGAAAAAGAGCGGCCCATGCAGCTCGTAAACCTTGGAGCCGTTGTCGGCAATAAAGGTTTTGACGTTGATATGTTTGGCATGCTGCCAGGCGAAGACCAGGGCGGACACGATGACCCCGACAACCACTGCAATGGCCAGATCGGTCGCCACAGTCACCGCTGAAACCAGTATCAGGACAAAGGCATCGGAATAGGGGATCTTGCCCATAATGCGGAAGCTGGACCACTCAAAGGTGCCCATTACCACAATGAACATCACGCCGGTCAATGCCGCCAGCGGGAT
>JAJRZI010000066.1 GCA_024275295.1 Gammaproteobacteria bacterium
ATCTGCCAAAATTTTGTGGTGTTCAGACAGATGATGCTCCCGGTATCCTGATCATTACCGAGTACAACAAACATGTGCAGGGTTTTCTTGTGCACTCGGTCGATATGATTGAGCGGCTTGCCTGGGAGGATGTAAAGGTTCAGCCCGCTATGATTGCTCAACAGCATGGCGGGTTGGTTACAGCTGTAACAGAGCTTGCAGATGGTCGTTTGGTTATGATTATGGATGTCGAGATGGTGCTTGCAAAAACGGCTGGATTTGGGGAAAACGAAGATGAGTTCAATGGCATCCAAAAATTTTCCGGAAAAGATATTACCATCCTTTTTGCTGATGATTCAGCTATTGCACGCAACCAGATAATGCGTACTTTGGATCACCTTGGTGCTAATTATATAAGTTGTATCAATGGCTCTGAGGCGTGGGAAAAACTGGCTGAGATTGCGGACAGGGCGGGTGTTACCGGGCAGGCGATAACGGACTACCTCCAACTTATACTGACAGATGTTGAGATGCCAGAGATGGATGGTTACGTATTGACCAAAAAGGTTAAAGGGGATAGTCGCTTTAATGGTATTCCTGTGATCATGCACTCTTCACTATCAGCCGATGCAAACCAGGATTTAGGTAGAGGTGTGGGCGCCGATGCCTATGTCGCTAAATTTGAACCTGTGGAGTTGGCGGCAAAACTGCGTGAGTTACTTGCCTGATTTTATGATCCGGCCGGGTTCAGAGAGGTAGATCCAGGCTCTCTGCAATGACCTTTGTGGCGGGGTGTTTCATATAAGGCACCACCCCCAGGCAGGGTGCGGTAATGGTGGTGCGAAGTGTTTCGATATTCCTGTTTCTGTCCTGCATGCCGGGTTCCACTTCATTGGCGATCCAGCCCGCCAGCCGAACACCGCTGGCCCGTATGCTCTCAACAGTCAAAAGCGTGTGGTTGATGCAGCCCAATTTGAGACCGACAACCAATATGACGGGCATGTTGAGCATGCGTACCAGGTCAGCCGCAGACTGCTGCGGATTGAAGGGTACCCGCCAGCCCCCAATGCCTTCTATGATGAGGTAATCAGCCTGAGCCAGCAACGACATGCAGTGGGTGCTGATCACACTGAGATCAATCTCTTCACCTGCCTGTGCTGCTGCCAGATGGGGTGCAATGGGTGGTTCGTAGCTATAGGGGCTGAGTTCAGAATAGGGCACTTGAACAGTGCCCTGGGCCTGTATCCTGACAGCGTCCCCATTTCGCAGCCCCTCTGCTGTCGGGGTGGCGCCTGATGCCACCGGCTTCATGCCAAGTACGGTCTGCCCCCGGCTTTGCAGCAGCTGCATCAGGCCCAGCGTAATTTCGGTCTTGCCGCAGCTGGTGTCTGTGCCGGTAATGAAGAAGCCGTTTATCACAGGCGACTCCGGGTCAGTTCATCCACTGAGACCTCTCTCTTTGCTGAATTGTGCAGCTCTGAAACCCAGGCATGGCCATAAACAACCTCATAGCTGGCAGGCAGCAGGCCATTGCTGCGAAACTGTTCGTAGGCCTTGATCATGGCCTGCATACGGCCTTTGCCGGTCAGGCCCCGTTGACGATGGGTGGTGACATTATGAGCGCCGATCATCTTGAGATCCCGCATCAGCCCGGATACTTCATCATAGGTCAGGGTCAGGCGATCCACATCGATGACAGGGTCGGAAAATCTGGCCCGAATCAGGGCGTCTCCCACATCATGCATGTCAGGAAAGGGGCTGACGTGGCTGTGGCCATCCACCGCCTCCCAGGATTGGCGCAGCTCTTTCAGGGTATCCAGGCCAAAGGTGGTGAACATCAGCAGACCGCCAGGGCGCAGCACCCGCAGAAACTCGCGGAATGTTACCTCAAGGTCGGTGCACCACTGGATGGCGGCGTTGGAGTAGATCAGATCCACGCTGTTATCAATGAAGGGCAGCTGCTCGGCATCACCGCAGACGCAGGCCGGTCGGCGCAGCCAGGAACCGCGTTTGCGGGTATGACGCAGCATCGGCAGGGCAAAATCCAGCGCCACTATGTGTGCTTTTTTATAGCGCCTGGCCAGGGCGGCTGTTGCCACTCCAGTGCCTGAACCAATATCCAGTATCACTTGCGGTTGCAGCTTTACCACATCCAGGCGTTCCAACATGCATTCGCCGGTCTGGCGTTGCAGCACGGCGGCGTCATCGTAGGTGTCTGCTGCCCGCTCAAAGGCCAGCCTTGCCTGTTGTTTATCTATCGGTGGTGGTTGTTCACTCATGCTGCGATTCCAGAAAGTTGCGCAGAGCCGCCATCGACTCAACAGGGTGCGACAGAAAGGGGGCATGGCCGGCACCCGGCAGCAGCCGGATCTCTGCCGAGGGCAGTAGCTGCTTGATGTCGCCTGCGACGCTGGCGGGTGTCAGGGTATCACGCTCACCCAATAACCAGAGTGTGGGGCAGTGCAGCTGTGAGAGTTTTCCCCGCAGGTCTGACTCGCGTAACAGATGCAATCCCCGATCCAGAGCGGCGGGATTAGGTGCAGGGCGCTGACTGAGATCCTGACGCAGACGTCGCAGTGTGGATTTGGCCTCTGCAGAGCCTCTGACCTGAAGCGCCAGAAAACGCTCCAGGGTCTTTTTCGGGTCACGGTAGAGGGTCTCGGCGAAGCCAGAGAGGGTGCCGCGAACCACGGCATGCGGCCAGTCATCCGCCTGAATGAAACGGGGGGTGGAGGCGGCCAGCACCAGTTTGCTGATCCGCTGCGGTGCGTCGAGTGCCGCCTGGGTGCCGATCAGGCCGCCCAGTGACCAGCCGATCCAGACGGCCTGTTCAGGTGCGGCCGCCAGACAGGCCTCGGCCCAATCCGGCAGGCTGCATAGCGCCTCGGAAAAGGGGCTGTGGCCGTGTCCCGGCAGCTCGATGGTGGTGACGCGATAGTCGTTGCTCAGCGTCTCCGCCAGCGCCTCCCAGACGCCAGCGTTCATGCCCCAGCCGTGCAGCAGCACCAGCTCCGGCCCGCTGCCGATTGTTTCAGTGTGCAGCGCTGTGTTGCTCATGCCAGCGCCTCTAGCAGCCGGTCGATATGCTCATCCCGGTGGATGGCGGAGAGGGTGATGCGCAGCCGGGCGCTGCCCTCAGGTACAGTTTGGGGGCGAATGGCACTGACCAGGATGCCCTGTGCCTCTAGTCTTTGGCTCCAGGCCAGCGCCTGCTCTGCTGAGCCAGCCAATAGCGGCTGGATAGGGGTGATAGAGTCCATCAGCGGCAGCCCCAGCTGTTGTGCGCCGCTGCGAAAACGGCGCACCAGCTCTCGTAGCCGTTCGCGCCGCCATTCATCGGTGCGCACAAGTCGCAGGCTGGTGCGTGTCGCCTCGGCTATTGCGGGTGGCAGCGCCGTGGTGTAGATATAGCTGCGGGCCTGCTGGATCAGGGTCTCGATCAACGCTTCTGAACCCGCAACAAAGGCGCCAAAAGTGCCAAAGGCCTTGCCCAGGGTGCCCATCAGTATGGGTACGTCATTCGGGTTCAGACCCAGGTGGGAGGGACTGCCGCGGCCCTCTTCTCCCAGCACGCCCAGGCCGTGGGCGTCATCCACCATCAGCCAGGCATCGTGTGCCCTGGCGATATTGGCCAGCTCGGAAAGTGGGGCAATATCACCCTCCATGCTGAAGACGCCATCAGTCACGATCAGCTTTTCGCCCTGTGTCTCTCCCAGTTGATGGGCCAGATGGCTGGCATCGGCATGGGGGTAGCGCTTCAGTCGTGCACGGGAGAGGATGCCGCCATCAATCAGCGAGGCGTGGTTGAGCCGGTCTTCAAAAACGGTGTCGCCCCGCCCCAGCAGCGCGGAGATGATACCGATGTTGGCCATGTAGCCGGTCGAGAAGAGCAGTGCGCGGGGGTGGCCGGTAAAGTCGGCCAGCTCCTCCTCCAGGGCGTGATGGGCGTGGCTGTGGCCAATCACCAGATGGGCTGCGCCGCTGCCTACGCCATACTGATTGGCTCCCCGCTGCAGGGCAGCGATGACTTCAGGGTGAGCGGCCAGACCCAGATAGTCATTGCTGCAGAAGCTGAGCAGGCTGCGCCCATCCACCCGCAGCTCTGGGGATTGGGCGCAGGAGATCTGCCGGCGTGAGCGGTAAAGATGCGCTGCACGCCGCTGTTCCAGTTCTGCTGCGAGATCCTTCATGTCAATCAGGTGTGGGCTGCCGCCTCTGCAAATCGGATGCCCAGGCGCTTGAAGAGTTGGCGATCTTCATCGGCCTCGGTGTTATCCGTGGTGAGCAGACGTTCGCCGTAGAAGATGGAGTTGGCTCCGGCCAGGAAGCAGAGTGCCTGTAGCTCATCGCTCATATTGCTGCGGCCGGCCGAGAGACGCACATGGGAGTGCGGCATGATCAGCCGCGCCGCGGCCACGGTGCGTACGAATTCGAAGGGGTTGAGATCCTCTGCGCCAAACAGCGGGGTGCCTTCGATCTGCACCAGCATGTTGATCGGTACGGACTGCGGGTGCTGTGGCAGATTGGCCAGCTGCTGCAACATGGAGGCGCGATCCCTGCGGCTCTCGCCCAGTCCGAGGATGCCGCCACTGCAGATGTTGATCTCCTACTTGCGGATGCGGGTCAGGGTGTCCAGCCGATCCTGATAGGTGCGGGTGGTGACCATCTCGCCATAGAACTCCGGGGAGGTGTCCAGGTTGTGATTGTAGTAGTCCAGCCCGGCCTGCTTGAGTTTAGCGGCCTGCTCGTCGGTCAGCATGCCCAGGGTGAGGCAGGTCTCCATGCCGAGGTCATGCACGGCGCCGACCATCTCGATGACGTGATCCAGATTTTTATCCGTGGGGTTGCGCCAGGCGGCGCCCATGCAGAAGCGGCTTGCCCCCTTCTCTTTTGCGATATTGGCTGCTTTGACCACATCCTCCACCGGCAGCAGCTTCTCCGGTTCCAGCTCGGTGCTGTATTTGCTGCTTTGCGAGCAGTAACCGCAATCCTCGGAGCAGGCGCCGGTCTTGATGCTGATCAGGCTGGAGGCCTGTACTGCATTGGGATCAAAGTGTGCCCGGTGTGCGCTTTGGGCCTGAAACAGCAGGTCGTTGAAGGGTTGATCCAATAGCGCCTGGATCTCTTCCAGAGACCAGTCGTGTCGCAGGGGGTAGTCGGTCATAATAGATTCTTTTGTCAGCGGCAAAAAAGCGAGGTAATCTTAATGGAAGAGAATCATCTGTCAACCTTGAGCGATCCGAATGGTTTACAAGTGGACTGAATTTGCACAGCAACTCGCTTGTCCAGCGGTCTGCATACTGTGTGGTGCCAAGGGGCATGATGGGTTGGATCTCTGCCGGGGCTGCCTGGGTGATCTGCCATTCAATCATCATGCCTGCCAGCGGTGTGCCCTGCCATTGCCTGATGCTGCGCCTGAAGATGCGCTTTGTGGGCAATGCCAGAGGCAGCCGCCGAAATTTGATCGCTGCTATGCCCCGCTGCGTTATGGCTACCCGCTGGATCATCTGATCAGTAATTTCAAGTTTCGTGACAGGTTGGCTCAGGGGCATCTGCTTGCGGGATTGCTGGGCAATTTTTTGTTGCAGCAGCAGCAGTGTGAATTGCCGGAGTTGATCATCCCTGTTCCACTGCATGTGTCGCGTCTGAGAGTGCGTGGCTTTAATCAGGCCTTGGAGCTGGCTCGTCCCCTGGGTAAGTGTTTTGATCTTCCAATCGATAATCATCTGGTGATACGTAATCGCGCGACATCGTCGCAGATGGGGCTGGATAAGAGGGCACGCGGTAAAAATATTCGCGGTGCTTTTGAACTAAAAGGGAAGGTGTTGGCTCGACATGTCGCCATTGTGGATGATGTTGTCACCACAGGTAGTACGGTCAATGAGCTGGCGGCCATCCTGCGCCGGGGCGGTGCCGAAAGGGTGGATGTGTGGGCCGTGGCGCGACGAGCCGATAACAGGTAAAAACTACCGCTCCAGGGTCACCAGAATGCGCCGGTTGGCGGCGCGCCCTTCAGCTGTTTTGTTGCTGGCCCTGGGTTTTCGTTCGCCATAGGATTTGAGTGTGATCATCTCTTCAGCAATGCCTTTTGCCAGCAGGCAGGCCTTGAATGCCTCAGCGCGTTGTTGACCCAGATTGCGGTTATAACGGCTGCGACCAACATTATCGGTGTGACCATCAATCCTTATTTTGCGGATATCGCTGTTTTCCTGAATAAATTCGACCAGCTGGTCGGCACGTTTCACAGTCTCCGGCAGCAGAGCGCTGCTGCCAAAATCAAAATAAAATTGGCTTTGACGGATCTGCGGGTAACTGTAGGGCAGCAGATGGGTTGTTGTGCAGGTGGTAAATTCACTCAATGCAGGCGCCAGCTGCACAGGGGAGAGGCTGGTCACTACCTTTGTGTGGCCCTTATCAGGGTCAGGATAGTTGAATGCGGGGGCCATGCCCTGGGTTAATTCGTGCAAGAGCTGTCGTGCGTACCGGCTATTGAGGTCTATCCGGCTGCGGTCTTTGGTTGCGGGTATATTTTGCAGGATTTTACTCCTTTGGCCGTGTCTCCAGGCAGGCGCTACAGAGACCAGTTGTACCTTGGCCATCTCCGGGAGTTGCGCCCTGGGTCTGAGGCTGAAGGTTATCGGCTCTCCGGCATTTTGGGTAAACAGAGCCGTGCCATACCCGGGTATCTTGTGGAGTAGCGTGCACTGCATGCGTGAGCTGGTTGCGCCCCATTGTGATTCATGCAGTGAGGCGCCATAGCGTACCGCTTCTGCCTCAACTGAGGTGCAGGCCATAAGCAGGAACAGGAGTGCAGGCAGGTGTTGGATTTTACTCATAATATGCTGATAGATAAGGGCTACTCTCTCTAACCCTTAGTTCGTCTCATACAGGTAGAACTTTAATATGGGTCTCTTGGGTGATAGTGTTGGGAGCATCCGGTAAAGGAGAAGGTAATGGTCAGTAGTTTAGTGCTTATTGGCTTCATTGTTGGGATATTTGTCGGCTATATGCTCTTTGTCGACTCGAAGCCTCGCCCGTTTTTGCGTGTAGGGCAAGGTGCTGATGGATGGCCTCCCAAAGAGCTGGCGGGTCTATTGGCCTCTGTGTTGGTACAAAAAACACCGTGGCTGATCCCTGATGTCATTATGGAAACCGATAAAACGGTTGTATTCAAGCATCCCTGGCCAAAGCACAATATTCATTACATCTTTGCACCCAAGAGGGATATCAAGAATATCGGTGAGTTAGCCAATGAGGATAAAGCGTATATTATCGACCTTTTTTCTACTGTTGGGACGGTGACCTAGCAACAAGGGATAGAGGACTATAGATTGTGGACCAACGGGCCTGGCAGACAAGATGTTACCTATCTGCATTTCCATTTAGGTGCGGAATAAAGAAGTGAATTGCTTGCCGACCATGTGTGAACCCGCAGTCAGATGAAGTCTGAACGGCTATTGATTAAACAAAATCTTTTTGTAATTGGTGTAAAGTGGGCTTTCTACTGGAAAGTAGGCCAATATTGCTTCGGCATAGCGGTCAAAAGGGTTGCTGATGGCATCGATGCGGCGGCTCTCTTTCGGGGATAGGTCGTGGGTGTTAAAGCGGATGGTATAGGGTACCGGGTAGTCGGTTCCAAATAACAGTTTATGGTGAATGTGGGTTTGTTGTGAAAGGTGCCGCAGTGCTCTGGCTCTGAGGGGTACAAGAATGGCAGAGATGTCGGCGTATAGATTGTTGTGCTGTTGAAGCATATCCAGCAGGATGAAATAGTCCTCATCAAAATATGTTGGGTTTTTACTCAGGTTACGCCAGAAATGGAGTTTGTGGCTGATGTGTCCCAGCCCCATGTGTGCGGCAATCACGGTTATGCCTGTTTCTAAAGGCAACCTGAGCATGTTGGTTCTTTCGTAGCGGGCATCGGAATCTATGCTGTATTCGCTGCCTATATGTATGATCAGTGGCAGCTGATGTGATTTTAGTTTTTCATAATAGGGAATAAAGCGTTCATCATTAAGATCCACCCCCCAATAATTCTGTAGAAACTTTGCGCCCCGACAGCCTTGCGCAACATATTCATCAATGAGATCCAATGCATTGCTGCGTCGGGGGTTGATTGATATAAACTGGATGAACAGTTTGGGATAGTTAGCTGCAACCTCAACTGCATCACGGGTCATTGCGCAGACGGTACTGTCTCTATCTATCTCCTTGCCCTGTTCATCCAGGCGACTATCCACGCCAAACAGGTAGGCACTGTCAAGATATTGAGACTGGGTAATATTTCTTGCCATGGATGTGACAAAGGTGGCGTATGGGTCACTCTGTAATTGCGCTGGATCTACCCCTAGTTTTTTTGCAAAAAACCGGATGGTGACTTTGTCATATAGGCGATCAAATCTAACCTTTGGGTTCAGAAGGTGGCAGTGAATATCTACTGTGCGCATGCTTCTGATGCTATCTTTTTTGCCTTACTAAAATCGCTTTTCCCGCTGCCAAGTTTGGGGATCTCATCCACAGCAAGTAGTGTTGCAGGGCGCATGAGTGGGCTGAGTCCTGATTGATCAATAACTGTTTTTATCTCAGCCATCTCCATATTGCTTGCAACCAGCAGCACAACCTTTTCACCCTTTTTTCCATCGGGTATGGCGGTGGCCAATATCTCTGCCTCTGCTGGCAGCAGTTTACTGATTGTGGTTTCAATGGTGCTAAGGCTGATCATCTCGCCTCCTATCTTTGCAAAGCGGGAGTAACGGTCAACAATCACCAGAAAACCGTCTCTGTCCAGATGCCCCTTATCACCTGTTTTGTACCAGCGTCTGCCATCCAGTTCGATGATTACCTCCGCCGTCTTCTCGGGATTATTGAGGTAGCCCAGCATAATCTGGGTGCCACCAAACAGGATCAGTCCATCCTCACCCACTGGAGATGTCTCCAGTGTTGTGGGGTCAACGATACGAAAGCTTCCACCAGGTAGTGGCATACCAACGGTTCCTGGTTTATTGCCTAGCTGTATGGACCAGTCATCCGGGTCAATCTGATCAGGTATGTTGACGCTGGCAACAGGTGTGGTTTCGGTTGCACCATAGCCTTCGTAGATCTCTTTGTTGAATTTGAGTTTGAAGAGATCCCGTACCTCAGGGTTTAGTCGTTCTGCACCAGCAACGACCAGCCGCAGGGATTTCAACATCAATGGGTGGATGCGTTTATTATGGTTAAACAGCCGAAAAAAGGTGGAGGTGCTGCAAAAAATGGTGGCGCTGTTTTTAGCAATGGCCTTTGAGATGATCAGCGTATCGGTGGGATCAGGGTGCAGGATGGCCGGTATCCCTTCAATCAGCGGCATCAGGCCGGTAACGGTGAGACCAAAGGCGTGAAACAGTGGCAGGGTGGCCATGACCACATCTTCATCCCGCGTATCCAGTACATCAGATACCTGTTTGATGTTGGCCATGATGTTGCGGTGACTGAGCACGATGCCCTTGGGGTCGCCTTCGCTGCCGCTTGAGAAAAGGATGGCGGCTGGCTGCTCGATATCACGCTGTTGCCCAAACAGTCGATAGAGTAGCTTGGCGGGTAGAAGTGCTGATAAGACCATAAGATAGATTTTGCTGAAGGTGCCGATCTCATCCTTCATCTCCTCCAGATAATGTACCTCTACCCTGGTTAGCAGCTCTTCCAGATCTATACCACGCTGTTGCAGTTTTTTTAGAAAATGTCTGGAGCTGTAAATGCTGTTGATCTCTGCCCTGTCGATGGCGGTGAGCAGTGCCTGCAGGCTGGCGGTGTAGTTTAGATTAACCGCTGTTTTGCCTGATAACAGGGTGGCCATGTTGGTTATTATGCCTGCCGTGCTGGTGGGCAGCAGCAGGCCAATATTCTGCTCTGGAGTGCGTTTGTGAATCAGGCGTGAAAAGGCAAATACAGCGATGAGCGTCTTGTAACCAGAGAGTGTGGCGCCAGAGCCTGCATCAGCGATAGATAGATTGCGCCCCGTCTGTTTGGCTGTGCGTATCCAGGCCAGCGGGATGGGTTCAAGGGTTTTGGTGTGCTCATCCCAGGCGTCGATGGAGAGGTCAAACAGATGCCGTTTTAGCTCATGTGCGGGTGTCTGCATTGGCAGCGGTTTGCCAAAGGCCACGATGACATCCCGACGCCTGCGGTTGCTGCGATTCTCTTGCAGTTTTTCGCTGGAACGTGAAAAGCGGCTGCCCCAAAGGCCACGCAGATAGAAGGGTAGGATGACACCATCAACCCCCTCCACCGTGTGCTCATATCCAGGTTTAAATGTACCCAGCTGACCATTGCGGCTGATCGATCCTTCTGGAAAGAGACAGACTACCTCGCCTGCTTTGAGCAGCTCATTGATCTGTTTGAGTGCGGCCTTACTGTGTCCTGCTGCAATGGGCACTACACCAAAGGCATCCAAAAACCATGTTAGATACCAGCGGTTGTAGATTTCACGATGCATCACAAAACGCACGGGGCGTGGAGAGGCGATCTGGATCATGGCCCAGTCGAGCCAGCTGATGTGGTTGCCCAGCATCAGCACACCGCCCTGGCCGGGGAGGTTATTAAAACCCAAAACCTGGATGTTGTAACGGCTGGCGATAATACGGTGGATGAGGAATCGCACCAGG
This sequence comes from Gammaproteobacteria bacterium, assembly GCA_024275295.1. Lineage (GTDB taxonomy): Bacteria > Pseudomonadota > Gammaproteobacteria > Chromatiales > Chromatiaceae > WFXD01. The sequence goes on from JAJRZI010000066.1 coordinate 10,620, forward strand.
GATTGTGGTAGCTGATAAATCGTATAGCTGGCGCCTATCAACCCAACAATGGTCAGCAGATAGAACAGCCCCACGCTGCTCAGGCCATAGATGGCAAAGAGTGCTGTCAGGCTGAGAAAGGCCAGCATGACAATATTTTGTACCCAGTTGTTGCCTGCCAGTATGGCTCCCAACTGATCATCCCTGGCATGAAACTGGATCAGGGCATTGAGCGGTACGATAAACAGGCCGCCGGCCATGCCCAGGCCAATAAAGAGTAGTGCCAATAGATAGGCAGAAGTCAGATGTGGAATGATCAAGAGTGCTGTAACAATGCCTAGTGCGCCAAGTGGGATCAGGCCGGTCTCGATATGTCCGCGTGAGGCTCTGCCTGCCAGTATGGAACCCAGAATAATGCCGAGACCATTGCATGCCAGAAGCCCCTGAATAACGACGGTATTGGTCTCACCCAATATCTCTTTGGCAAAGGCAGGGAAGGCGGCGAGTACCACCTGAGCGATACCCCAGAACAGTGATAGCCCAATAATCGAGAGCCAGATCACCCGGTTTTCCATGAGCCGTCTGAGATTGTCGTGTAGATAACGGCCAGTGGTGTACTGTTGGAAATCAAAGTGGAGACTGGGTTGCTCCTGCCCGCCGGTCGGCAATAGCAGCGCAGAGCCAAACTGCAGGATGGCACAGCAGACCAGTATCCAGCCGATGGGTGCAATGGCCTGGATCAGTTCCGCCTCATTGCTGTAGTCCACACCGACCAAATAGTGCTCAAACAACACTGAAAAGAGGAATACGCCAGAGAGGATGGCAACAATAGTTAATGCCTGAACTACGGCATTGGTGACAGTTAGTTGCCCCTTCTCTACCAGCTCTTTGATGTAGCCATACTTCGCTGGTGAGTAGAAGGTGCTCTGTACCGCCAGTAGAAAGGTCATGGCAAAGGCGAATTGGAACCAACCCTGGTAATAGGAGAGGGTAATCAGCAGCGTCAGCACCACTGCAAGTGCAGCGGTAAATTTCATGATCAATGGTTTGGGGTAACGGTCGGAAAAGAATCCGGCTGGGCTAAATAGCAGCACAAAGGGTAGCAGGATCAGACCATTCACAATGGCCGTCAGGATAATCTGCGTCTGGCCATCGTAGATCTTGAAAACGGTGTTCTGGATCAGGATCTTATGCCCCAGATCAATAAAGGCATTGAGGAAGATGATCAGGAGAAAAGGGATGAATCCTTTGAGTCTTAGTAGCTGATCCATCTGTTGTCTGCTCTGATAATGGCTTGAATATTAGATTGGCGTATGATCCCAGAATCTGCAGTTGAACGTGCGTGCAGGGTGTAACATATTGATTCAAATGGCGTAACAGGAAAATTCGTGGTCACCTTGTTGGTGATGAGAATCTTTTTTGTTACGCTAGGCGGATCAAGAGTTTGCGTCATGTGTGTGCGTTCAACTGTAGATTCTAGTACTCCGTCAATATGATAATGCCGGAGTACTAGGATGATTGTGTCTATTGTCGTAAATAGCAATGCCATCGCATTTTAATCTCTGAGAGAGGTAGGGTATATGAATAAGCAAAATAACATCTACCAGGATGCCTTGGAACGACTGAGTCAGATGGGGAGGGATGCTGGCGTCTGCCTTGAGGTGGTGGATTCTTTGAAGCATGCAGAAAAGGCGCTGTCGGTTCTGTTTTTAGCTTTAATGTTTTGTTCTTTATCATTGCAGGCTGATGACCTGATACCAAAGGGTGCAGGTAACTGTAATGTTTTACAGCCACCAAAGGCGGCAGGTGATAGCGCACTGAATGGCCGGTTGATGAAAATCTTTCCAAGAAGAAAAGATATGGCAGCAAACTATACGGGCTGCCAAACACTATGGCTTGATATACAACGAATGCACAAACTGGAAAAGATACTGGTGCTCTATTTCGAAAATGGCGAGATCAAAGTACAGCAGCATACAGAAGCTGGAAGAACATTTAGTTGCCGATATTATATGGGATCACTGCTGCCAAACTCCAAAATTGAATGTTCAAAAAAATCGATAGGTGCTCTTTCAAGCTGGCCAGCTGGATGTACAAAATATTCACTGAGGCATGAAAAGCAAAATGCTGTGAACTGTGATGATGTGGACTAGAAAAATGGGTTAAACTTACAGTGTACTTTAAGCCTTTAAAAGGGTGCTAGACAATAAAAATGGAAGCTTATCTGTGAGTTATTTCGACCATATTCGAGCCTGCAATAATTTTAATCCCTCTGCTTTTTTACCATTTGTAGTTGATGGGGTTATCGTAGGCCAGGTAAAACGGGATTTTTCTCTACTATTACGCGGGTGGTTGGATATATTTGTAGTGACTGACAATGCCGTTGGATTGGTTACAAAGCTGAATACCTTTGATCTGCGCAGTGAGGCCATTGCCGAGGTATTGTCAGAGCTGGTAGATAAAGGTGTGTTAACCCATCTGCAGGGTGAGCAGTACGTGGCAACAGCCACAACACGAGAGCGGGGCCTGTTTTTGATTGATCGGGCTGCAGCCCCCTATTTTGGTGTGCGTGCCTTTGGTCAGCATATCAATGGTTTTGTGCGCAGTGAGCAAGGTATAAAGTTGTGGGTCGCAAAGCGCTCAGCTGACCGGCGTAATTTCCCTGGAAAACTGGATAATCTGGTTGCAGGCGGCTTACCCTGTGGTATCAGCCTACAGGATAACCTGAAAAAGGAGTGTTGGGAGGAGGCAGGCATTCCCCCTGAGCTGGCAATATCTGCGCTGCCTGTAGGGGCTGTAACCTATAATGCTGAAATTGCGCAGGGTTATAAGCCTGATACGCTCTACTGCTATGATCTGGAGCTGTCACCCGATTTCCAGCCTCGATGCACAGATGGTGAAGTTGAAGCGTTCTCTCTCTGGCCAGTTGAGCAGGTCATGGATACCGTGCGTGATACAGCAGAATTCAAGCTGAATTGTAATCTCGTGATTATAGATTTTTTGCTGCGCCATGGATTTATTGGCCCAGAAGATGAGAGCTATATCCCATTGCTGCAGGAACTTCGCCCCCCCTTCTCTGTCCGTTATTGCTAGGTACATGCTAGACTTGTATCCATGATTCAGCAATCTCTGAGGTGCTTGCAAAGCTCTTGGAATGATCCCGGTAGCGTTAAAAATTGGCTCAACATGCTCATTTACTTTGTCGGTGATGAGTATCTTTTTTGTATAGCTAAGTGGGTTGAAAATATATGAGTCAGGCCAACATAAATCCATGAGAAGGTAGTTTATGAAGCTGCGTAAAAGTTTGTTTCTGTTCCTATTGTCAGTGATAAGCCTGCCGGTATGGGCAGTTGTAACAGAGGTTCCCATCAGTGATCTCTATCCACATCGGTCACATCGGCAATCAACGATTGTCATTACTGATGTCATCAGTAAATATCACTATCGGGATATCGCATTGGATGATGCACTCTCCAGCCAGATGCTGGAGCGCTATCTGGATACACTGGATCCGAATCGCAGCTTTTTTATTGCAGAAGATGTGAATGCCTTTTCTGACTATGACAAAAAATTGGATGATGCCTTAAGGCAGGCACGACTTGATCCAGCCTTTGATATTTTTCGCACCTATCGCAAACGGGTTAACCAACAGGTAAAACTGGCACTCCGGCTTTTGGATGAGAAGTTCGATTTTTCCAAGGATGAAGAGTACCGCTTTGACCGAAGTGAGGCTCCCTGGGCTGCTAATCAAAATGAACTGGATGCCCTTTGGCGCAAACGGGTAAAGAATGATGTGCTTAGCCTGCGTATGGCTGATAAAGATGACGAAGCTATTCATAAAACCCTCAGCGAAAGATATTCAGGGATTTTGAGGCGAACCAATCAGTTGAATGCTGATGATGTATTTCAGATCTTTATAAATGCCTATACCCTGAGTCTTGAACCGCACACCTCCTATATGTCTCCGAGCGTTTCTGAGAATTTTGATATTAGTATGCGGCTCTCATTAGAGGGGATAGGGGCGGTTCTGCGGGTTAAAAGTGAGTATACCGTTGTGCAGAGCATTGTCCCAGGTGGGCCAGCAGATCTTAATGGTCAGATAACAGCGGGTGACCGGATATCAGGCGTTGCTCAGGATGATGAAGATATGGTCGATGTTGTCGGCTGGCGACTGCAAGATGTTGTAGAGCTGATCCGCGGTCCAAAAGGGAGTGTGGTGCGACTGCAGGTTCTACCAAAGGATGCAGCAGTGGGAGACCCCTCAAAAACCATCACCATTGTGCGAAACAAGATAAAGCTGGAGGAGCAGGCAGCAAAAAAGAGTATTATTGAAGGGCTTGAAGGCATGGGGAAGCGGCGTATTGGTGTGATTGATGTCCCCACCTTCTATCGTGATTTTCGGGCCTATGCCAAAGGTGATAAGGACTTCCGCAGTACAACCCGTGATGTGCGTAAGCTGCTGGCTGAACTGATCAGTGAAGGTGTAGATGGTGTAGTGATGGATCTTCGCCAGAATGGTGGTGGTTCACTGGCAGAGGCGACTGAACTGACGGGTCTCTTTATTAAATCCGGCCCGGTAGTGCAGGTGAAAGATACCCTGGGGAAGGTCGAGGTTGAATCAGACCCTGATCCCAAGATTGCCTATAGTGGGCCGCTTGCCGTGCTGGTTAATCGTAACAGCGCTTCAGCATCAGAGATTTTTGCGGGTGCCATTCAGGATTATGGTCGGGGGATCATTATTGGTGAGCCGACTTTTGGTAAAGGTACCGTGCAGACGCTGGTTGATCTGGATCGATTGGTTGCAGCTGGAACAGAGGAGCTGGGAAGGCTGCGTCTTACCATGGCACAGTTCTTCCGTATCAGCGGTGGCAGTACGCAATTTCGTGGAGTGGTGCCTGATATTGTTTTCCCGACAGCATCCAATGCAGATGATCATGGTGAACGGTCATTGGATAATGCACTGCCATGGGCCCAGATTAAGGCTGCCCGATTTAACGCTGAAGATGCAACTGATCTGACCTATCTGAAAGAGCGCCATCTCAAACGTATTGGATCAGATGCGGGATTTCGTATGCTGGTGGAAGAGGAGAGGTGGATTCGGGCTGTTAGGGAGCAGCATACGGTAAGTTTGCTTGAGGTGCAGCGTAGAACAAAATGGAATGAGCGGGATGAAAAAATCAGAGAAAATCGGAACCGTTACCGCGTTGCAATAGGATTGAAACCGCGCACCAAAACAGATTACAGCGATGAAGTGGATGCGCCTGCTGGCCATGAGGATGATGAGAAGATTGATCAGATTATGGTCAATGAAGCAGCCCATATCCTTTCTGACTTCATCTATTTACAGCAACCCCGTGCTGCAGGGTTGCAGCTTGATGAGGCAGAGAAAATGGCGAATTCTGCGCAAGATTGCATGTTGAGTGCGGCGGGTTGCTAATTCAACAGATGGCTTGAGACCAGGCTGGGTGGGGAGAACGATTAGTCGTAGTCGCTATGATGCAGAAGAAATTGACCGGGTAGCGTCTCAATCCCTGCGCTATAATCCCAATCCTGTTCAGTACAAATAAATCCACCTTTTTTATACTTACATTAGGGCCTCTATCTTTGTCTCAAGCTGTTGAAAAGCGCTTGGCTTGCCTCATTAATGCCAGGCAGTCGCATCTGTTGCAACATGGACAAATTGGCCTGGAAAAAGAGAGCCTGCGGGTTTCCCCTGAGGGGGCAATTGCCACTACGGCTCACCCTGCATCATTGGGTTCTGCGCTGACACACCCCTATATCACTACCGACTATTCCGAGGCGTTAACAGAGTTTATAACGCCTCCCCTCAATAACATACCAGAACTGCTCTCTTTCCTGAGGGATACGCAGACCTTTACCTACCAGCATTTGGGTGATGAGCTACTGTGGGCGGCCAGCATGCCCTGTGTTTTAGCGGGTGGTGAACAGATACCTATTGCGGAATATGGTGCATCGAATATCGGTGCGATGAAGACGGTGTACCGCAGGGGACTGGGTCACCGCTATGGCCGAATGATGCAGGTGATTGCCGGGGTGCATTATAACTACTCTGTGCCCGAGCATTTTTGGCCTATCTACCAGGAGATTAAGCAGGACAGGCGCACCACCAGGGATTTTATTGATGATGCCTATTTGGGCCTGATTCGTAACCTGCAACGGTTTGGGTGGCTGATTCCCTATCTTTTTGGTGCATCCCCCGCTATTTGCAAAAGTTTTCTCAATGGGCGACCAACCGATCTTCAGGAGTTTGATGCCTTTACCTATTTTGAGCCGTATGCAACCTCGTTACGCATGGGTGATATAGGCTATACCAACAGCAAAGAGGCTGGTGTGGGGATTAAAGCCAATTATGACAGTCTGGCAGCCTATGTTTCATCGCTAAGACGCGCCATTGATACCCCTTGTCCCCTATGGAAAAAGATCGGTGTTAAAGCTAATGGACGCTATGAGCAATTAAATGCCAATATTCTCCAGATTGAGAATGAGTACTACAGTACCGTTCGCCCCAAGCAGGTTCCAGCGCTTTATGAGATGCCCACCCAGGCGTTAAGTCAGCGTGGTGTGCGTTATGTTGAGTTGCGGTCAATGGATGTCAATCCGTTTGAGCCTGTAGGTGTCGATGAGCAGCAGGTTCGTTTTATAGAGCTATTCATGCTCTATTGCCTGTTGCAGGATAGCCCTCAAATAGATCATCTGGAACAACAGGAAATTGATAGCAATTTACTTAAAACAGCACATCAGGGGCGTGATCCACAGCTTAAGTTGCAGCGTAACAGTGGGCAGACAGGGCTAAAAGAGTGGGCCAGCGAGATTTGTGATGGCATGGTGGCAATATGTGAGCAACTGGATGCCAGCGAGCCAATGCAACCCTACCGACAGGCATTGGCCGCCAGTCAGGAGGCTGTGTGTGATCCAGAGCGCACTCTCTCCGCATCTGTGCTGGCTCAAATGCAGCAACATAATGAAGCTTTTTTCCATTTTGCCAGACGCACTTCACAGGAGCATAAAGCGTATTTATGCAGCCTGAATCTCTCTTCACACAGACAGGCGTTTTATGAGCAGGAGGCTGTGTTATCACAGCAACGCCAACTGGAGATTGAAGCAGCAGATGACCTCTCTTTTGATTAGTTTTTGATGCAGTATTTTGCAGGTACTCTGGCGTAATTTTATCTACCTGGCTCCACCTCTGGATGCCTTTAATAGCAAATAACCCAACATTAAAGTTTTTAGGGGGTTTTCCGCTATCTTTTACAACATGTACTGAATGTGAATTTTAACCCGGAAAATTCATAAATTATGCACAATCTCACTTGTCTATTGATTCCACAGGAAATATTTTTTCAATCGTCCGTAATTGCTGATACGGGACTCTTGAAGGAATTGCTCTCTAGCGCCCGTTTTTTGGGTGCGAATTTATGAGATTTCCGGGTTAAGTCTTAAGTCCTAATGCCAGATTGGTAGCTATTTAGGTTAAATAATTAAGGGGAGTAGGGCAGTTGGATATTGCAACGCTAATAGGCATGCTGGGTGGTTTTGGTATCATCATCGGCGCCATTGTATCGGGTGGCGATGTGATGTTGTTTGTGAATGTTCCATCCATATTGATTGTAGTGGGTGGTACCTCTTTTGTGGTCTTGATGCAGGTGACTATAAAGGATTTTATTGCGTCATTTAGTACGGCATTAAAGGCATTTTTTTACCAAACCTATGATTCGCAGGCATTGATTGAGGAAGCGGTTGAGCTGGCGGATATTGCACGGAAAAATGGATTACTGGCATTGGAAAGTCAGGAGATCTCAAACAGTTTTCTGGAAAAAGGGGTTGGATTGTGTGTTGATGGACATGATCCCGTTCTGGTTAAAAAAATGCTAACCAAGGATATTGATCAGACCATCCAGCGGCACAAGGTGGGGATCGTGATGTTTAAAAATATGGCTGTTTGTGCGCCGGCTATGGGCATGATTGGTACCCTGGTGGGTTTGGTGCAGATGCTGGCCAACATGTCAGATCCAGCCAGCATTGGGCCAGCGATGGCAGTAGCGCTATTGACCACACTCTATGGGGCCGTTATTGCAAATGTATTTGCACAGCCAATTGCCATCAAGCTGGAGCGCTCAAGCCAGATGGAGGAGCTCAACCGAAACCTGATTATGGAAACAATCAGTGGCATTCAGGAAGGCATGAATCCACGTGTGCTGGAGCAACTGCTCTGCACCTATCTCCCGGCTGGAAAGCGCCCATCGGGAGATGATGAAGAATAATCATATATATTTCTGATAAAGGGATAGAAGGTGACAGAAGAAGTAGCAGAAAAAGAGTGTGAATGTGAAGAGGGGCTGCCTGCCTGGATGGCCACTTTTGCTGACATGATGGCACTGTTGATGTGCTTCTTTGTGTTGCTACTCTCTTTTGCTGAGATGGATGCTGTTCGCTTCAAGAAAATGGCAGATTCCATGAAGGATGCCTTTGGCGTACAGAAAGAGATACCAACAAATGAGATTGTGAAAGGAATTAGTGTGGTGGCGCTTGAGTTTAGCCCATCTATTGCAGATCCAAGCATAAAAGAGGAGCTAAAGTAGGAGACAACAGAGGAAGAGAAGGATCATCTAGAGGCAAATGATGGCCCAATGAGCATGGGTACAGAGAGCATAAACACGGTACCCATAGACCAAACTGTTGTCGATGCGGTTGAAGAGATGCTTAAAGCGGAGGCAGAGGATCAGGCAGAAGAGTTAAAGAAGGCATTGAAAAAAGAGATTGATGAGGGGATCGTGACGGTTGAGGTGGTGGATAGCAGTGTCATTATTCGTATTAATGAAAAAGGATCTTTTCCTTCTGGAAGCGCTGATCTGAACCCAGGATTTATTGATGTTCTGGATCGTATAGCTGTTGCTATATCAACCCGACCGGGTAAGGTGATTGTAGCGGGCCATACCGATAATCGACCGATCTCTACCCAGCGGTTCCGCTCTAACTGGGAGGTGTCAACGGCGCGTGCGGTAACAGTGGCACATGCACTATTGACTGATCCAACGCTTGATCCAAAGCGCTTTTTGCTGGAAGGGCATGCTGATTCTAATCCATTGGTTCCAAATGATACACCTGAGAATCGTGCGCGTAACCGGCGGGTGGAGCTGATCATCAAGCGCGTGAAAGAGGAGGTTCTGGAAGATGTGTCTGCTGTTAAGCCTGATGGTGCTGTTGAAAATGGAGCCACAGTTGAGCCGACTATAGATCAACAGCAACCTGGAGTATTTGGCCCGGCTGTAGACGAATTGCCTTTTACTGTTGAATCAGAGAATATCATTGATCCTGTGATTGAGATGAATAGCGTTAATTCTGATGATTTAGTGCCTGCTGTTACGCCAGAAGATAAAGAGCAAAAAGATAATGCTAATAGCAATGAAGATGCTCAGCGGGATGAAGTCATTAGTATTGAGGAGCTGATCTAGTGCACCGTCCAGGTTATATTGACGGACTCAGCGCTACTGTGGTGCTTCACAACAAGGCGCAGCTTGCAGGCAATGGCTTAGTCCTTGGCAAAAGGCTCCTGCAAGGTGATAACTCATGAGTGATGAGAACAGTGAGCCATTGGCTGGCGAACGGAGGAGCTATTTCCGTATTGATGATATTGCAAAGCTGAGTTATCGCTCTGTGCCAAGCGAGGAGTTGCCAGAGCTTATAGAGCGGCTAAAGACTGGAGTGGGCTCAAATTTTACTGTAATGAGCAACTTTACTGCGATGTCGCAGCAGATGGTTGTTCAGCTTCGCCGTATTGAAGGTGCAACTCCAGATGTTGCAACATGCATCAAAATACTGGATCAAAAACTCAATATCCTGGGGCGAGCTTTTCTAATGCAGGAGGAGGATGTCTCAAATCAGGTCACAAAAACAGTCAATATCAGTGCAGGAGGGATGGCTTTTAGTAGCCCCGAGCCCTACAAAATAGGAACAGTATTGGAGATCAAGCTTTTATTGATGCCAGATATGACGGGCATGATGATCTATGGTGAAGTGATTGATTGTGCTGAAAATGAAAAGATAGATGGTTCGGATGAACCCTATTATCTACGGATTAACTTTTCAAATATACGTGAGGCAGATCGTGACATACTTATTCGCTACATATTAAGGTGTCAAGGTGAATGGTTACGCAAGAGACGTAAGGAAAACGAGGATACAGATGCTGAAACCAAGTGATGCTGAACTAAAAGAGGCGCTGTCAGAGGCTGAAAAAAGTCGGCTAACGGGTGATGATCCATATCATCTAAGTAAATGCCTGCTCTTTTTGCACCACCGCAATGGCATGTTGGAAGAGGTAGTGGAACATGCAGAGCGCTTCTTGCGTTTTGGGCTGCAGGAGGATGAGCACGCTCAGTTGCGCCTACTGTTGGATCATCTGCTCAGGGAGACACGGCGAGAGGCGGCACAGGATCCAGAGCAATTTGGTCTCTAACGGTCTCGCACGCTACGGTCTAAAAAGGTGCTGCAAGTCAGGAATGGAAGTCGGCATCAATTTCCATAATTTGTGGTAAAATCCGCGCAATTTTAAATTGCACCTTGCCTGTTGATCATTATTCGAAGTGAATGTGTGGGGCAGTTTGGTTCTTGAGGATTATATCATGCCGATTTATGAATACCGCTGTGATGACTGTGGTCATGAGTTAGAAGTGCTTCAGAAAATGAGTGATGCTCCGCGCACAGAGTGTCCAGCCTGCGGCTCGCCCACCTTGAAAAAACTGATTTCTGCTGCTGGCTTTCGTTTGAAAGGTAGCGGTTGGTATGAAACTGATTTTAAAAGTGGCAAGAAAAAGAACCTGCATGATGCAGGCAAGAAGGATGCAACACCGCCTTGTGCAAAGAGCGGAAGTTGCCCTGCTGCTGAATAACAGCGGCATCTGTGTTCAAAGCCTGGAAAAGAACCCCCGATAGCGTTGTGATCCAATAACATAAAAACTGCGCTGGAAAGCGGATAAAGTCTCTCCCAAACTTGCGCAGTTGGAAATCAAGCCGTAACATTCCCGCTCTTGGTAATCCCAAAAACATAGGTTTTTGGATCACTATCTGACTATCCCAAACAGACAATCTCCAATTAGGAAAATCACTATTATGCGCAGCCATTATTGCGGACATCTGAACGCCTCTCATATTGACCAAGAGGTCGAAATCTGTGGCTGGGTGCATCGTCGGCGCGACCACGGTGGCGTTATTTTTATCGACCTGCGTGATCGGGAAGGGCTGGTTCAGGTCGTTTATGACCCGGATCTCCCCGACATCTTTGCCACCGCTGAGCAGGTGCGCAGTGAGTTTGTTCTGCGCGTCAAAGGCCGTGTGCGCCATCGCCCCGAGGGCACAGAGAACCCCAATATGCCTACGGGTGAGGTAGAGATACTGGGATTGGAGCTGGAGGTGCTGAACCATGCCGATACTCCTCCCATCCAACTCGATGATGATGATGTTTCCGAAGAGCTGCGCCTGCGCTATCGCTATATCGACCTGCGTCGTCCAGAGATGCAAGAGCGTATGCGCCTGCGATCCAGGGTGGCGACAGAGCTGCGCCGGTTTCTGAGTGAACATGGGTTTCTCGACATTGAGACCCCCATGCTGACCAAGGCAACCCCTGAGGGTGCGCGTGATTATCTGGTTCCAAGCCGCACCCATCCTGGCCAATTCTTTGCCCTGCCACAATCACCACAGCTGTTTAAACAATTGCTAATGATGTCGGGTATGGATCGTTACTATCAGATCGTGCGCTGTTTCCGGGATGAGGATCTGCGTGCTGATCGTCAGCCTGAATTTACCCAGCTCGATATCGAAGTCTCGTTTATGGATGAAGATGCCATTATGAAGCTTATGGAGGAGATGATTCGTGGCCTGTTCAAGGTGACGCTGGATCAGGAGTTGCCCAACCCCTTTCCACGCATGACCTATGCTGAATCAATGGCGCGTTTTGGTTGTGACCGGCCAGACCTGCGCATACCGCTGGAGCTGGTGGATGTTGAAGATCTGATGCAGGCGGTGGAGTTCAAGGTCTTTGCCGGCCCGGCCAAAGATCCGAATGGGCGTGTCGCTGCACTGCGCCTGCCGCAGGGTGGAAAGCTGACACGCAAAGAGATTGATACCTACACCAAATATGTCAGCATCTATGGCGCAAAAGGGCTGGCCTATATCAAGGTCAATGAGCTGGCTAAAGGACGTGAAGGGCTGCAGTCGCCTATCCTGAAATTCCTGCCGGATGAGACCGTTGATGGCATCATGCAGCGCGTCGGTGCTGAAGATGGTGATCTGGTCTTCTTTGGTGCGGATAAGGCCAATATCGTCAATGAGTCACTGGGTGCGCTGCGCGTCAAGCTGGGCCATGATTGTGGACTGCTGGAAGGGAAGTGGAAGCCGTTATGGGTGGTGGATTTCCCCATGTTTGAGCGGGATGAGCAGAATAACCGCTGGAGCTCACTGCATCATCCTTTCACTGCCGCCAAGGAGGAGCATCTTGGCCTGTTGGACAGCGACCCGGCAGCCTGTAATTCACGGGCCTATGACATGGTGCTGAACGGCACAGAGATTGGCGGTGGCTCTATCCGTATCCACCGTTCAGAGGTGCAGGAGAAGGTACTCAAACTGCTGGGTATCGGTGACGAAGAGGCGCAGGAGAAGTTCGGCTTCCTGCTCAAGGCGCTACGTGATGGCTGTCCGCCGCATGGTGGTCTCGCCTTTGGCCTGGATCGACTGGTGATGCTGATGGCGGGTGCCACCTCCATTCGTGACGTAATGGCTTTCCCCAAGACACAAACCGCAGCCTGCCAGCTTACAGAGGCCCCTTCAGAGGTGTCAATGGAGCAGTTGCAGGAGCTTTCACTGCGGGTGCGCAGACCCCAGGTAGAAGAGAAAAAATAATATTTTGATGGCCCTGGAGCCTCATTTTGGCTCTGGGGATTTTATAGTATGCAGAGCGCAGCCGGTTTTTCGATGTGATAGCCTTGAGCGTAGTCTATACCTATCTTTTGTAGATGCAGCAGCGTCGCTTCATCCTCTACAAATTCAGCGACAGTTTTGATATTCATAACATGTCCAACCTGATTGATGGCTTCAACCATGGCGGAATGGATGGGGTCATTCAAAATGTCTTTGATGAATGCGCCATCAATCTTGAGATAGTCAACGGGAAGATGCTTAAGATAGCCAAAAGATGAAAGACCGCTGCCAAAATCATCCAGTGCAAATTTGCAGCCAATATCACGCAGGGCATTGATAAAACGGAGCGCCTCATCCAGGTTGGCGATTGCAGCGGTTTCCGTGACTTCAAAACAGATCATCTCTGGAGGGATGGCATACTTTGCGAGTTGTTTGGTTGTGAACTCATAAAATCCCTCTTCCATAAATGAGGCGCCTGACAGGTTAATATTCAGGATAAAAAAATCAGTTGCTCCCTTATGTAGCAATTTAGCCAGGTATTTGAAAGATGCAGTAATCACCCATCGGTCTACAGCTGGCATTAGATTATATCGTTCAGCAGCAGGAATAAAGGCGCCAGGAGGGATCAGTTTTCCATCCTCTTCAAAAAGACGTACCAGCACCTCACGATGAGGTGGTAGGTTGCCCTGGTTGTTTAATGGAATGATGGCCTGGCTATGCAGTGTTAACTGCTCGTTGTCGAGTGCGCTGTGAATTTTTGATACCCATTGCATTTCACCATGGCGACGTGAGGCCTCACTGTTGCCTTGTTCAAAGATGTGGACGCGATTACGCCCTTCATCCTTTGCTGTAATACATGCTGTATCCGCAGAGATCATGATGCTGGATGGATCCTGGGCGGTGCCGTTGAAAGGCACAAGCCCCATGCTAAAGCCTATTGCGAATAGCTTTCCATCATGCGTAAAGCGGAAGTCCTTGATGGTTGAGCGCAGATCATTTGCCGACCTGATAGCGGCATCCAGTGGGCAGTTGGGCAGTAAGATGCCAAATTCATCCCCCCCCAGCCGGGCTAAATGGTCTGAGGCACGGATTTTGTATTTAAGAATGCTTGTAAGCTGGCGTAATAGTTCATCCCCTGCTGCATGCCCGCAGGTGTCATTGATGATCTTGAACTGATCCAGGTCGAGATAGAGCAATGCATGCTCTTCATTCTCACTTTTTGATGTGGTGAGAAGATCCTGTAGATGGTGTTCAAAGCGGTTGCGGTTTTCCAGGCCAGTGAGTGGGTCATGATTTGATTGCCAAAACAGACGTGCTTCCATGCGGCGAGAGTGGCTGATATCCCGAAATACAATAACCGATCCTGTGCTGCAGCCATTTTCATCTGTGATGCTTGCAACAGAGAGTTCAACATGAAATTGGGCGCCGTTGGTATTGATCACCACCAGTCCGGCATCCAGATACTGTAGCTCGGTATCCTCCTGAACCTCTGCTGCTGGCATCATTTTGAGTACTTCGTCCAATGGATGGCCGATGGCGTCGGTACTGTGCCATCCGCAAAGTTGTTCTGCAGAGGTATTCAGGAATTCAATACGTCGCTCTTTGTCGGTGATGATAACGGCATCGGTAATTGAGGCAAGTGTAACTTCCAGGCGTTCTTTTTCGCGCTGGAGTGAGGTGCTGGTGGTATCAAAATTACTGTCATATACCTGGATAAGGCATTTACCCGTAAAGTCGTTGATGGCAAGTGGCTTTATAACGGCGTGCTGGAATGATTGCTGCATTCCAGCCATTTCATGATTACCTGAAGAATTCAATGGTAGCAGTTGAGTATAGAGTGTGTGTGGGGGTGCCTCGCTGTTTGAGAGGCAATGCTCTATGGTGTGCAGGAAGGTGGCATTTAAATTTGGGAACAGTGTGGATAGTGGTCTCCCTATGGCGTCCTTCTCATTGATGCCGGAGGCTTTTTGTATCCAGTGGTTCCACAGAATGACTGATCCCGAGCCATCAAGAATGATAAATCCAAAATCCATCTTATTTATAAAATCAGTAGGCATCTTTTGCATCCTTTCTCCTACTTTGTTATTGGTTGACTGCATTGGGTTTGAAAAACTCTGTTTGAGGGTTTCTATACTTGCCCATGAATATAACTTTGTATCGGAAGGCGTGAGGATTTCTTTAATATGGTGGGCCAGATTCTAATTGGGCGCATAGTGGCATAAAAAGGTTGCTTAATCATAGTAATTTTACGTATGGATTTTGGAATGCCAAAATTACTTGATGGTGTGATTCTGGTAAGATTTCAGATTCCGAATATTAACTCTAAAATGATCTTTAACTATGGGTATTTTGCTTGCAAATCCTCGAGGCTTTTGCGCTGGTGTTGATCGTGCCATCGATATAGTAGAGCGTGCGCTGGATATCTTTGGTGCCCCAATCTATGTGCGTCATGAAGTGGTGCATAATCGCTTTGTGGTTGATGGTCTACGCCAGCGCGGGGCGATATTTGTTGATGAACTCTCTGAAATACCCGATGGTAATACGGTCATCTTTAGTGCCCATGGCGTCTCCAAGGCAGTGCGTGCAGAGGCGGAAGGGCGTGGGCTGAGGATTTTTGATGCAACCTGCCCCTTGGTGACCAAGGTGCACCTGGAGGTGGCACGATATGCACGTGCCGGCCAGGAGGTTGTGCTTATAGGGCATCGTGGGCATCCTGAGGTTGTTGGCACCATGGGGCAGTATGAAAGTGAAAGTGGTCAGGGTGGTATCTATGTCGTTGATACGCCAGAAGATGTGAAAAAATTACACATCAGAAATCCTGATGTCCTGGCATTTGTGACCCAGACAACCCTCTCAATTGATGATGCGGCTACTATTGTGGATGCCTTGAAAGCACGCTTCCCAGCCATCCAAGGCCCTAAAAAAAATGACATCTGTTATGCCACCCAAAATCGTCAGGATGCAGTCAAGACATTGGCAAAAGAGTGTGATCTGGTGCTGGTTGTTGGATCACCGAACAGTTCCAATTCCAATAGACTGAAAGAGATTGCCCAAAAAATGGGGAAGGCGGCCTACCTGATTGATGGCGCAGAGGATATCCAAAAAGAGTGGCTTGAAAATGTGGGCCGGGTAGGTGTTACTGCGGGTGCATCGGCACCAGAAATATTAGTGGAGGAGGTGCTTGGGCAGCTTAAAGAGTGGGGTATCCGTGGTGTGAAACAGATCGAAGGGCGGGAGGAGGATATTGTCTTTTATCTACCTAAAGCACTGCAGGGCACAGCGTCGATAATAAGGTGAAAATCGGTGGTGTCTATATTCGAATGCCGGTTGTACCAAGGCAGTCATTTAATTATACTCGCCAATCCTCGCAAAAGGCCGATGTAGCTCAGGCGGTAGAGCAACGCATTCGTAATGCGTAGGTCAGCGGTTCGAATCCGCTCATCGGCTCCAACTCATTTCATCGTATGACAAAACTTTTCGTAGATAACCTGACTGTTATCGACTTCTCCTATCTACATCCAGAACGTGGGTTGCTGGGAGAGAGCTGGCTGTTGGATGTGGAGTTGAACGGCACCCTTGATGCTCAAGGCATGGTGCTTGATTTTGGTGAAATAAAGCAGCAAGTCAAGCTTATGGTGGATGAGGAATTCGACCATAAGCTACTGATTCCACTCCGCTATGATGGCATAGAGATACGTGAAAGTGGTTCGCGTTGTACTGTCCATTACTGCTGCCGAGCAGGGTGCAATATCCATCATAGTGGCCCTGTTAGTGCCTCCTGCCTGCTGGATACCGATGAGATTACACCTGAATCTGTAGCGGCAGCTATTGAGATGCGACTGCAACCGAGGTTGCCGGAAAATGTCTCACAGATAAAAATCAAGCTACATGCAGAGCAGCGTGATGGCTGTTTTTATCATGTGAGTCATGGGCTTAAGCATCATGCCGGTAATTGCCAGCGTATTGCTCATGGACATCGTTCCTATATTGAGATCTTTGAGAATGGGAGTCGATCGCCGGGATTAGAGGCAGAGTGGGCTGCCCGGTGGAGAGATATCTATATCGGTACGCAGGCTGATCTGCTGGAAGAGAAGCAGCTGAACGGTGTTGCCTACTGCCGGTTTGGTTACCGCTCCGGGCAGGGAGAGTTTGAACTTGAGTTGCCAAAAGCATGTTGCTATCTCATTGATAGTGACTCTACGGTTGAGAATCTGGCGCAGCACATTGCAGACAGACTAAAGAGTGAGAAGCCACTCTCCACTTTTGAGGTGCGTACCTATGAAGGGGTTGGGAAAGGAGCTGTTGCCATCTGAGTCATCAGTAGCTCTTATCCGGTTTTTGAGGCGCTCATCCGTTCTTTATACAGTGCTGCAAGTGGTACCCAAACCTCTTTAAACAGCAGTTCCTCTTTATCAAGATCTGTATCTGCAGATTCAATAATATCAATGGCGCGCCGGTACAAATACTCTTCTTGTTCCAATGTTGTAGGCATCTCAATGCTCCGTATCCAATACAGTATCTTTTTTATCATAAATCCAAAAGGATAGACATAAGGGGGAGCTATAACTGTTTGTCCAGTGGGCGGGTGGTCATTCAAATCACAGCGGTCTGGCCAAGGGTGGCTGGTGAGCGGTGTTTGTCAACATAGTTGTCGCCTCGACCTACGCAGCCTGATTTAAATCAGGCTCATCTTTCTCCGGGTTCAACCAGACCTGGTCCGGCAGTTCCCAGTTCCTGATTTCACCGCTCCAGCGGTTGGGGTGACGTGC
>JAJRZI010000067.1 GCA_024275295.1 Gammaproteobacteria bacterium
GATACGCTGTGCGCGTTTAATAAGACCGACAATCGATGAGAATTCACCGACCTGTATTTTGCCCAGCAGTGTGGAGCGAGTGCGTACCCGTGGATTTCCCGTCACAGCACCTACATGCGGACCACGAATAAAGTGCTGCATAATCCAGCTTGTTGCATTGGCATCTAACAATGCATCACCGTCAATACAAATCAGGAATTCGTTGGCCGACATCATCGAGCCGACATTCAACGCCATGGCTTTACCCTGATTTTCCTTCAGGTGTACAACACGCAAGTGTGAGGATGCCTGACATAATTCATCGAGAATCTCTCCCGTGTTGTCAGTGCTTCCGTCATTGATTGCAATAATTTCAAAATCAGGATAATTCTGGTTATGCAGTACCGAGATGGTTTCACGCAAATTGGCACTTTCATTATGACAAGGTATCAATATGCTGACGGGTGGATAATCCGGTAATGTAATCGCATGCCCCCCAACCGGTCGTCCGCGCTCCCATTTGTTATAATAAAATATGCCACCTACCATCCAGACATAAGCCATAATCAACGGGTAATAGTAGGCTAGGTTAAGTGCCGAACTCAGGTAAATTGAGAGCCAGTTTTCCATGATCAGTTTTTCTCCAGGGCGCTCATGGATGGGACTTCTGGTTTTTTATGTGTCACTTTTAGCACGGGACGGTAGAGGCGGGCTCGCTCGACCAGCTCGTGTTCATCATCACTCAAACCAGCAGCATGATAAAAAGCCAAGCCATCTATATGCGAATATCTGGCGAGGTCTTCATAGAGATCACCCAACAGGGTTACCGTTTCTGAACTGAAGGCTTCAGGGGGTATCCAGGCATAGATTTTAACTGCTGTACGTGTACGCAGCTGCCAGGCTGCACGATTGAATAAGTCTGTACGTACCGGAAAATGCTGGTTAGGGAAATACACGGCATCTGCATTACCATCGCCACCAGGGTCAGAGAAAGCCTGTAAATAAACGGTATTAATGCGGCGTTTTTTGATTTGCTCAAGAAACTCGCCAAGATTGTTTTCTTGTTGTTCAGGATCCGGGTCATAGACCTTATCAAGGTCCAGGCTTACTGCACGTACAAGCTCTTTTTTAGGTTTGTAGTGATTGGTTATTTGCCAGACAAAGTCAGCTAGTGTAATGCCATGACCAATCAACAGGCGGTTTATGCTGCCGGGGTTTTGGAGGTCCACCTTTCCTTCTTCAAGACTCAAGGTAACCGGCATGCCAAGTTTTTGGGCAATATCTACGGTGATGCGGTTGTGAGCACCGTAAGGCCATACAAGTACGCGTGGTTTTTTTCCTGTTTTTCGGGCAATAAGGTCTGAGTTACGTTTCAGATCATTATAAATACGTTGACGATATTGTTTTTCATTTTCGTATTGGCTGGCATTAGCGTTATAGAGCTGACTGGTAGCAGCAGGTTGTACGTTGCCTTGGGGGTTGGCAAGGATGCCGTGATGAAGGTCATAGCTGTGTGAAGCAACTTCTACACGTCCAGACTTTACCATTTCCCGAATTTGTGCCCAGGTTAAGAAATTTTCTCGTGCGACAGACTTGGAGCCATATGTCACTTTTTTACCGTTAGGTGTTTCCATCCAGCTTCCGACCAATGCAATGATAGCCTGATAGTCAAAAGCACGCAGCAATGGATAAACTTGTGTATACATTCCCTGATAGCCATCGTCGAAGCTGAGTAGCACGGCTTTTCCCGGTAATGCGCGTGTTCCTTTTTGAGCTGCCAGTAAATCGTCAATGCTGATTGAGACATAACCCTGTTCTTTGAGCCAGGAGAATTGTGCTGCCAGCTCAGAGGTTTTCAATGTCATCGCATCAAAATCTGAATGGTTATCAAGCTTGTGATCGGCTTCATGGTAGGAAAGCACAATAAGCTCTGCCTGTACGGGGGCCGTTATTGCCAACAACAACAGTGCAACCCATAACGGGTTTAGTTTTTGGCAGGGAAAATATGTTTTTATTTTCTTGGAAAAATTCATGATCAGAACCTTACATATAAATTCATAAAACCGCGGGTGAAAGATTCTTTCACACCATCATAAACAGGTCGGGAGCGACTGATGCCATAAGCCAGGCTTAACTGTTGGCTAAAGCTCCAGTGGTGTTCATAGCTCACCATCCAGGTTGATTTTGTATCAAAGCTTTGTTGGTTGCTTGAGCCAATGCCGATCTTGAGGCGTTGCCGCATTGATTTTTCATAATGCATGGATGTCAGCCATTCATTATTAAAACTCAGCTCAACAGAGCTTTGTTTTGAAGGATTAAAATAGGCCGCATTATTGATGCTATTGGTTTGGCGATAGAGATACAGTTCACCCGCCAGTGTGTAACGCAGTCCAGAGAAGAGGCGTTGCTGACCGAACAGGGAGAGCGTGTTACGTTGGTTGCCGTCATCAAAATCCATGTATTGCAGAGAAGCACCAAGACTGCGGCTTTCGTGAAAACGGTATCTTGTACTGACACCCAGAGACTGTGCTTTAACGCCCGCCAAGTCAGCTCTTAGTGGTGTTTGTTCGCTGAATGTTTCTATAGCAAGGCTTCCCTGCCAGTGATCTGTTGGGCTCCAGTCACCTTGAAATGAAAGTCCGGCAGGCCCATCGCCACCACTGATATTGCCTCTAAGCACAATATCCTGTTGCTGATAATGTAAACCTGCACCACCTCGATTACGGGTTGCGGTTTGTCCGGAAAAATTACCTTGAAGATGTGACAGA
>JAJRZI010000006.1 GCA_024275295.1 Gammaproteobacteria bacterium
CGTATGGAACCCCTAGTATAAATTATCTTATCTCATGATCCCAGTAGCCTGGAAAAATCAACAAAGAAAGCCAACCCCATCAGCATCAGTAAAATAATCATACCGATTCTCTGCCCCTCTGCCTGCAATCGCTCTGAAAGCTGGCTGCCTTTAGCTGCTTCTATGGCAAAAAAGAGCAGATGCCCACCATCAAGGATGGGGATAGGCAGGAGATTGAGCACACCAAGGCTGATACTGAGCCCCGCAAGAAAGCGTAAAAACGCAACCAAACCGTAGCTTGCAGTCTGGCCGGCAGACTTTGCAATAGTGACCGGCCCGCCAAGATTCTTGATTGAGGCTTCCCCCGAAAACATCCGCCCAGTCATCTTCAGGATCAGCCATGAAAGGGCTGCTGTTTTTTCAACTGATGCGGACAACGCATCTATTGGCCCTAGCTGTACCGTGACCTGATACTGCTTTAATAGATGATCGTAATTACGAACACCAGCCCCCACATACCCAACCGATAGATCCTCTTTTTTGGCACCTGTTCGCAAGCTTATTGTTATATGCTTCCCTGCTCGTTCAACCTCAAAATCCACTATCGTATTAGGGTGCTTTTGAATATATTTAACCAGTTCCCGCCAGTCATTTAATGCCAGATCATCAACCCTAATAATACGATCATCGACCTTCAAACCGCCACGCTCAGCAGCTCCACCAGAAACCAATTCGCCAATAACAGGAGGAATAACAGGACGATGTGGCACCAAACCTACCTTTGCCATAGGATCATCAACATCAGACAGGTCACCTATACCTGCCAGCTGCAACAGACGTACACGCTCCATACCTCTGGCATCTTGTACACGCACAGGCACATCATCTTTTTCCAGTGATGCGGCAAGTATTTCAAAAACAGCCGTCTCCCAGCTTGGCGTTTTTTTCTGATCAACTGCCAGAATTTTATCATCTACCTGAAATCCGGCATTAAAGGCGATTGTCTCCGGTTTTACCTCTTCCACTATAGGTTGTAATCCGGTTTCACCTATCATGGAGACCAGCCAGAATGCCAGTATTGCAAAGATGAAATTGGCGATGGGGCCGGCTGCCACAATCGCTGTGCGCACAGGTAGGGCTTGACGATTAAAGGCCCGAGGAAGCTCCTCTACAGGGACAGGGGCTTCCCGCTCATCCAGCATTTTCACATACCCGCCAAGCGGTATGGTGGCAACCCTGTATTCAGTGCCATCAACAGGACTGATGCGTCTCCACAATGGCTTGCCAAACCCGATGGAAAAACAGAGAACCTTAACGCCCAGCCTGCGTGCAGCCCAGAAATGCCCATACTAATGGGCGGTAATAAGAATACCCAGTGTTATAACAAAGGCAAATGCGGAAAAAAGGAAGGAATCCATTGATAGCACTGTTCTAATTTAAATTACAAAATCAGACCAGCATGCTGGTCTGTTGTTCCGCCACAATGCGGGCTTGCACATCTACATTCAATAGTTCATCAAGGCTGTGAGTAGCTATAGCAGGAATGAGCGAGAGAGTATACTCAATGATCTTTGGGATAGCCGTAAAACCGATACGCCGGTCAAGAAAAGCAGCCACTGCAATCTCATTGGCCGCATTCAATATGGCGGGAGCCGTCCCGCCCTGTTCGATGGCCTGATATGCCAGAGATAAACAGGGAAAACGTTGATAGTCTGGTGCTTCAAAATCAAGTCGGGCAATCTCAAACAGATCCAGACTGCTAACACCTGATGCTATACGCTCTGGCCATGCCAAGGCATGTGCAATGGGTGTACGCATATCCGGGTTTCCCATCTGCGCCAATACCGAGCCATCGGTATACTCCACCATTGAATGAATAACACTCTGTGGGTGAAGCACAACCTTGATCCTGTCCGGCTGGGTATGAAACAGCCAGCAGGCCTCAATAACCTCAAGACCTTTATTCATCATCGTTGCTGAATCAACAGAGATCTTTCTCCCCATGCTCCAGTTGGGGTGGGCGCAGGCCTGCTCCGGCGTGACCTGCACAAGATCTTCCGCAGCTGTCTGACGGAACGGCCCTCCAGAAGCGGTAAGCAAGATGCGGCGAACACCGACACCCGCAAACCCTTTGGCATAACCCGCAGGCATGCACTGAAAGATGGCATTATGTTCGCTATCAATGGGCAGGATCTCTGCACCATGCTGTTCTGCTTCATCCATAAACAGCTGCCCAGATACAACCAGCGCCTCTTTATTCGCCAACAACAGGCGCTTTCCTGCATGTACAGCTGACAGTGCTGGCAGCAATCCAGCCGCACCCACAATGGCGGCCATCACATAATCCACCTCTGGTAGTCGTGAGACATGCTCAAGACCATCAATACCACTCAACACCTGAATATCGGGTGCTACGGACTGCAGTCGACACGCAAGATCATGGGCGCTCTGCTCATCAGCCATCACAGCATAAGCTGGATGAAACTGTAGAGACTGCTGATACAGGTCATCTACGTTGCTATTTGCAGTCAGTGCAACCACACGATAACGGTCAGGATGGCGTGCAATAACATCGAGGGTACTCACCCCAATGGAGCCAGTCGATCCCAGTACCGTTATCCCTTTCACTGATCGATACCCAGTAACATAAGTCCAAACATAAATACCGGAGCCGCAGCCGTTACACTGTCAATACGGTCAAGCACACCGCCATGCCCCGGCAATAGATTACCACTGTCCTTTACTCCCGCCTGGCGCTTCATCAGGCTCTCAAACAGATCCCCCTCTACAGAGACCAGACAGGTAACAATGCAGAGCGGTATTGTAGC
Organism: Gammaproteobacteria bacterium; assembly: GCA_024275295.1. Taxonomy (GTDB): domain Bacteria; phylum Pseudomonadota; class Gammaproteobacteria; order Chromatiales; family Chromatiaceae; genus WFXD01. The sequence goes on from JAJRZI010000006.1 coordinate 2,808, forward strand.
CAGCAGCCCACCCAGATCGGGGGCAATCCAATCCAGCAGCAGGCCACAGATAACCGCCCCCACCAATGCCCCATACACGCCCTCTCTTGTCTTGCCGGGACTGATAACAGGGGCCAGTTTAACCTGCCCCCAACGCCGCCCTGCAAAGTAGGCGCTACTATCAGAAACCCAGATCAGGATTAATACAAAGAGCACGAGAACCGGGCCATCTTCACCTTGCCCGTGGAGGGAGATAAGTGCTGTCCAACAGGGAAGCAATACCAAAAAACCAACCGCCGCCCTGAGAGGATGAGGTTCAGGCGATATTTTATGTATATCCTTAATTCGAACAAGCAACACCACCCCTGACAACCAACCAGTGGTCGCCATGGCAAGTACCCAGTAATTAAAATTGGGACTGGAGACCATCTTGGCAGCCACGCCAAGCGCAATGGCCATCAGCAGCAGAAAAGAGAACTTCCATAACGGAGTGGATAGTTTAGATAGTCTCGCCCACTCCAATGCACCAAGCAGGATGACGGCGGCAAAAAAAAGTGCAACCCAAAAAGTGGAAAGGTAGAGAACGCCGCCAACCACAAGTGGAACCAACAAAGCGGCTGTAAGGATTCTCTGAGCAAGCATTATCGTTGAACTGTTGGAGAATGGTTAGTTATTTTTGTTGTTCTTTAATCTGTTCAGAGGTTTGCCCAAATCGGCGTTCCCTCTGACTAAATTCTTTAAGTGCACGATCAAATTCAGCAGCATCGAAGTCCGGCCAAAGCCGCTCAGTAAAATAGAGTTCTGAATAGGCGCTCTGCCAAAGGATGAAATTACTTATCCGTTGTTCGCCACCGGTACGAATAAAGAGATCCGGTTCTGGAAGGCCTGCAAAGGAGAGTTCTGCACTCAGCGTTGCTTCTGTAATATCCTCAGGCTGCAGCTCACCGCTCTTTACTTTTTCTGCCACGCTCCGGGCTGCTTGGGTGATGTCCCATCGTCCACCATAATTGGCGGCAATCTGCAGAAGCAAGCCGGTATTGTTAGCCGTCTCCTCTTCTGCAATATGGATACGCTTTTGCAATTTATCAGGAAACGCTGTTCTGTCACCAATAATGCGCAAACGGACATTATTCTTTTTCATGCGCTTAACATCACGCTGCAGCGCCATCATAAATAGGTCAAACAGCAGTCCAACCTCTTTTTTAGGGCGATTCCAGTTTTCACTACTGAAGGCAAAAAGCGTCAGCACTTCTACACCTTGCTTTGCACACTCTTCAACCGCTACCCGCACCGACTCAACACCTGCGCGATGCCCGGCATGCCTTGGCAAATTTCGGCTCTGCGCCCAGCGGCCATTACCATCCATTATGATGGCGATATGCCGTGGGATTTTTGTCTTCCGGCCTCGGTATTCCGATTTGCCACCACCAGAACCCATGCCGTCAAGACCACCTATAAACAGAGTCAAGGTCTTAGAACGCCATCAAATCAGCTTCTTTTTTAGCAAGAAGCTCATCAACTTCTTTGACATGCTGATCCGTCAGTTTTTGGATAATCTCTTCACCACGGCGCTCATCATCTTCAGAGATCAGCTTCTCCTTAACCAGGCTCTTGAGATCAGAGTTGGCATCCCGGCGAATATTACGAATAGAGATACGTGACTGTTCAGCCTCTTGCCTCACAACACGAATCAGATCTTTCCTGCGCTCTTCAGTCAGTGGCGGCAGTGGTACTCGGATTACATTGCCTGCTGAGTTTGGGTTCAAACCAAGGTCAGAGTTAAGGATTGCCTTTTCAACAGCAGCCACCATGGGTTGTTCCCACGGGGTAATTGAAAGTGTTCTGGCATCTTCCACATTGACATTGGCAACCTGGCTCAAAGGAACATTTGAGCCGTAGTAAGGAACACGCACATGATCCAGCAGGCTGGGATGTGCACGGCCTGTGCGAATACGCGCCAGATCATGCCCCAGAGCCTCGACACTTTTACCCATGCGTAGCGTTGCATCTTTTTTAATATCGTCGATCATTTCAGTCTCCGCTCTCCACCAGAGTACCTATATCCTCTCCCTGCAGCAGACGCATCAAGGCACCATGCTCATTGATATTCATCACACGCAGAGGGATATTGTTATCACGGCATAACACAATCGCTGTTGCATCCATTACCTGCAGCTTCTGCATTAACACCTGGTCATAATCCAGACGGGAATACATCTCTGCTGTCGGATCTTTATGTGGATCAGCAGAGTAGACGCCATCTACCTTCGTCGCTTTTATAAGCAACTCAGCACCAATCTCAACAGCTCTCAGACTGGCAGCAGAATCCGTTGTAAAAAAGGGGTTACCCGTCCCCGCCGCTAACAGAACCACACGCCCTTTCTCCAAATGGCGGACAGCGCGACGACGAATATAATCCTCACAAACCTCGTGAACAGTGAGTGATGACATTACTCTGGCGGGAACATCAATGCGCTCCAATGCATCCTGCATGGCCAGGGCATTCATGACGGTTGCCAGCATGCCCATGTGATCACCGGTAACCCGGTCAATACCGGCCTCAGCCAGCCCGGCTCCGCGGAAGATATTACCCCCACCGATCACCAAGCCAATCTGAACCCCGGCATTGACCAGATCCCGTATTTCACCTGCCATACGAGCAATCGTTTCGGGATCAATCCCAAAATCCGCCTTGCCCATCAGCGCTTCGCCACTGAGCTTGAGCAGTACCCGTTTACAGATCAATTCCGACACATATTGCCCCTTGCTGTGAGTGTGACTGCTGAGTTATTCGCCGCGTACTTGTGCCATAACCTCTTCAGCAAAGTTCTCAACCTTCTTCTCAATGCCCTCACCCACTTCAAAGCGCTGAAAACGAACCACTTTGGCATTGGCATCAGCCAGCAGTTTTTCAACAGTCACGTCAGGATTTTTGACGAAAGGTTGGCCTACCAGGGTGATTTCAGAGAGGTATTTGCGCACGCGGCCATCAACAATCTTATCTACAATATTCTCAGGCTTTCCGCTCTCCAGTGCCTGCGCCTTATAGATTTCACGCTCTTTTTCGAGTGTTTCTGCAGGCACACCATTCGCGTCTACGCAGAGTGGATTGGTAGCCGCTACATGCATGGCAATATCCTTACCTAATGCCGCATCGCCACCTTCTATCTCCACCAAAACACCAATACGGACACCGTGACGGTAGCTAACAATAACACCATTCTCTGATTCAAAACGGGCAAATCGGCGAACATTCATGTTTTCACCAATCTTTGAAATCAGGGCTTCACGTGCAGTGTTGATGGTTGTCTCTTCGCCTTCGTGCAGAGGCTGGTTCAGCAGCGCTTCTACATCTGCAGCTTCACCCGTCAGCGCACGTTCAGCAACGGCATTGGCAAAGGAGGTGAAGTTCTCATCTTTTGCAACGAAATCAGTTTCGCAGTTAACCTCAACAATTGCGGCCTGCTTGTTGTCTGCGCTGGCTGCAATCACAATAAGGCCATCAGCAGCAGTACGCCCTGCCTTTTTAGCGGCCTTGGCTTGACCTGATTTACGCATATTCTCAATGGCTGCCTCAATATCGCCATTGGTTTCTACTAATGCTTTCTTGCATTCCATCATGCCGGAACCCGTGCGTTCACGCAGCTCCTTAACCTGAGAGGCTGTAATAGCCATGGTGTTTTCCTCTACAAATAATTCAAGACTGAACAGCCCCTACAAGGCACATATCGCCGAATAGGGGCCGTAGGTTCAATATTCGACTGTCGATTCAGTCGACCCTAGAGTGCAGCATTAAGTCTTTGCAGTCTCTTTAACTTCGACAAACTCATCTTCTGCAGCTCCGCCCAGGTGAGCAGCACTGGCCTTGCCTTCCAATGCAGCAGCAGCAGCGCTCTGTACATAGAGTTGAATGGCACGAATAGAGTCATCATTACCAGGAATGACGTAGTCGATATTGTCTGGGGCATTGTTGGTATCAACCACGCCAATAACCGGTATGCCCAACTTGACAGCTTCACTGACAGCAATATCTTCATTGCCGACATCGATAACAAACAGCGCATCAGGAATGCCGCCCATGTCCTTGATGCCGCCCAGGCTGCGTTCCAGCTTTTCCATCTCACGGCGCATGCCCAAGGCCTCTTTTTTGTTGAAGCGCTGCTCAACACTGCCGTCTTCAAACATGGCCTCAAGCTCTTTCAGGCGTCGGATAGATTGCTTGATGGTTTTGAAGTTAGTCAGCATACCGCCGAGCCAGCGATGATCGACAAATGGCATACCACAACGCAGTGCCTCATCTTTGATGACCTTTGAAGCAGCTCGCTTGGTGCCAACAAACAGGATCTTGCCGCCATTTGCAGAGAGAGAGCCGATGAAGTTCATGGCATCGTTGAAGAGTGGAAGTGTTGTTTCCAGATTAACAATATGAATTTTGTTACGCTGGCCGAAGATGTAGGGACCCATTTTTGGGTTCCAGTAACGGGTCTGGTGACCAAAGTGCACGCCTGCCTCAAGCATCTGGCGCATAGAAACTGCACTCATGTGTTTACTCCTAAAATTGTAATGGGTTAGGCCTCCACGAACCCCAGAAGACAACCCGATTTAACGGGCACCCCGCCTTCTGTGTCGGCACGTGTGAGAATTAAGCGGTAATCGTTTGCGAATCCGCGGCGCGTTTTATACCATAAACAGCTTATTGCCACAATTGTCACGGCCTTCTCTTCAGTCAACTCCCCAGGATTAATAATAATGAGCATAGTCATCAAGACGCCCGATGAAATTGAAAAAATGCGGGTGGCCTGTCGGCTGGCAGCTGAAGTTCTGGAGATGATTGAACCTCACATCCAGCCAGGAATAACTACTAATGAAATCAATGACATCTGCCATGATTATATGGTAAACACTCAACAGGCTATTCCCGCCCCTCTCAATTATCGCGGGTTTCCCAAATCAATATGCACCTCTATAAATCATCAGGTCTGCCACGGCATCCCTGGAGGAAAACGACTCAAAAAAGGGGATATTATTAATATCGACATCACCGTCATCAAAGATGGCTTTCACGGTGACACCAGCAAGATGTTTTTTATTGGTGAGCCATCAATCCTGGCCCGTCGACTGGTTAATGTCACCCGAGAGGCGCTGTTTCTTGGTATTAAGCAGGTAAAGCCTGGTGCCAGATTAGGTGATATAGGTAACGCCATCCAGCAATTTGCAGAAGCCAACAATTACACTATCGTGCGTGAATATTGCGGCCATGGCATCGGACGTGAATTCCATGAAGAGCCACAGATAGTGCACTATAAAACCCCCAACAGAGGCATCACACTCCAGTCTGGCATGTGCTTTACCATTGAACCTATGGTGAATGCGGGCAAACGAAACGTAAAGGTACTGCCTGATGGCTGGACTGTCGTAACCAAAGACCGCTCACTTTCCGCTCAATGGGAGCACACGCTACTGGTCACTGATGAGGGTTGTGAGATCCTGACGCTACGTAAAGAAGAGATGGATTAGCGCAGAGATGACAGATCATCACATCTTTGACATTGAGGCCTTTGACCACGAGCTCAAAACAACCCGCAATCCACTCCCCTTATTCCAAAAAGCCTTAAAGCAGGGCACTGAAAAGCTACAGTCCCTCTTTGAAGCAGGTGAACCCGTCACTGCTTTGGTGCATAGCCGGGCCACCCATATCGATGATCTACTCATACGCGCCTGGCACTATTATCTGCCAACAGATGCCCATCTCGCACTGATTGCTGTCGGCGGCTATGGACGAGGTGAGTTGCACCCTGGATCTGACATTGACCTCCTGATCCTGCTGGGCGAGGAAAATCATGCACATCTGAATGAACATCTGGAGCAATTACTGACATTTCTCTGGGATATTGGACTGGAGATCGGCCACAGCGTCCGCACCCTGGCAGAGTGCATTCAGGAGGCAGAGAAGGACATCACTGTCACCACCAACCTGATGGAATCACGCCTGTTAACAGGCCCGTCAACGCTCTTTGATGCCATGCGTGAGGCCACAGGCCCAAATAAAATCTGGCCGAGTGATGCCTTTTTTGCCGCCAAGTGGGAAGAACAGAAGCAGCGACATAGCAAATACGGGGATACGGCATACAATCTTGAACCCAACATCAAAGAGGGGCCAGGTGGGTTGCGCGATATACAGATGATTGGCTGGGTGGCAAAACGCCACTTCGATGCAAAAAACATGCGTGATCTGGTATTTGAAGGCTTTCTCACAGAACGTGAATATCAGGCACTGATTAAAGGCGAGGCCTTTCTCTGGAAGATTCGTTTTGCACTACATATTCTAAACCGGCGGCGCGAAGACCGGCTGCTGTTTGATTATCAGCGTATATTGGCAGCCCAGTTTGGCTTTAGAGATAAAGAAGACAGTCTCGCGGTTGAGCAATTCATGCAGATTTACTACCGCAACATCATGCGATTGAACCGGCTGAATGAGATGCTCCTGCAGCACTTTGAGGAGGCTATTCTGCTAAAAGATCAGCTGGAGAATCCCACCAGAATCAATGCACGTTTCCAATCCAGCAATGGTTTTCTGGAAGTAACCCGGAAAGATCTGTTTCATCGTTATCCATTCGCTCTGCTGGAGATATTTCTACTCTTACAACAGAATCCGGCACTAAAAGGTGTTCGAGCCAGCACCATTCGTTTAATACGCAACAACAGACACCTGATAAACGATAACTTCCGCAATGATCTGCGTGCACGCAGCCTTTTTATGGAGATCATGCGGCAACCACAGGGTATCACTCATGAACTAAGGCGCATGAACAATTACGGCATCCTGGCACGTTATATTCCAGGCTTCCGCAACATTGTCGGCCGCATGCAGTACGACCTGTTTCATGTATACACGGTTGATGAACACACACTCGTTGTTACACGCAATCTTCGCCGGTTTGCCGTGCCAGAGCATGCCCATGAGTATCCATTATGTAGCGAAATCATGGACTTCCTGCCAAAATCTGAGCTGCTGTATCTAGCCGGACTGTTTCATGATATTGGCAAGGGCAGAGGTGGCGATCACTCAACAATCGGTGCAGTAGATGCCTTGAAATTTTGCAAGCACCACAACCTCAGTGATTTTGATAGTGAACTCGTTGCCTGGTTGGTAGAAAAGCACCTCATTCTCTCCATGACCGCACAACGCAAGGACACCAGTGACCCTGATGTCATACAGGACTTCGCCAAGGAGGTGGGTGACACCACCCGCCTGGACTACCTCTACCTGCTGACCGTGGCCGATGCACGGGCTACCAACCCTGCCCGCTGGAACTCATGGAAAAATGCCCTGCTTCGTGAACTCTATCTGGCAACCAAGCAGGCCATAGAGAGAGGCCCACACAGACCTCAGGTTCTGGATGAGCTGATCAAAGAGAAGCGGGAGGATGCCATCATGCAATTAAATGAGAAAGGCATTACCCGGAAGCACGCAGAGGCGCTTTGGGCGACACTGAGTGAAGACTATTTCCAGCACACCTCTGCAACCGCACTGGCCTGGCAGACCCAGCAGGTTCTGGAATCCACCCCAGCTGATCTACCCCTGGTACTACTGCGCCGACAAACATCAAGAGGCGGCACTGAGGTGTTCCACTATGGAAAAAATGATGACGGCCTGTTTGCACTGGCAACCACCATACTGGATCAACTCAATCTAAACATTGTTGAAGCACGGATCGAAACAGCCAGTACAGGTTATACCCTGAACAGCTATCAGGTGCTGGATGACAATGGGAAACCCATATCGGGCCAGGATCGCAAACAGGAGATTACAGCGGCACTAAAGGCAGGACTATCCCAAAAAGAGCGGGCAGGATATGAGGTGTCACGCCGCATCCCCCGCCGACTCAAGAGTTTCAGCACACCCACCCAAATAACCTTTGGGCAGATTCCGGGACATCAATTTACTGTCATGAAACTCATTACAAGTGATCGCCCCGGCCTTTTATCGCAGGTGGGTTGGGCCTTTGCTGCATGTCAAATAAGGTTACATACCGCAAAAATTGCCACTATTGGCGCCACAGCTGAAGATATCTTCTTCATCACAGACAGCAATAACCAGCATCTTACAGAGGCTGCACAATTTGACTGCATCAGGAAAACACTGTTGGAAAACCTTGGAGAAGAGAGTCACAAAACAACTTCTGATAAGTAGCCATCAGGCATTTTTCGCCTTCACTCCATTAGCCAACTTTGCAACCAGCACACCGGCTGCCATGCCAGAGGCGTGTCCAATCCATGAGATATGTGGCCGAACATCGACCAGACTAAAGATCAGGCCGCCATACAAGCCAAGCGCCACTGTAGCCAGTATTATATTTTTAGGTGAACGTGAGTAACAGGCATCAGCAATCAGGTATGCCCAATAACCGAACACAACACCACTGGCACCCGCATGATAGCCCACCGAACCAAAGCCCCAGGTTCCCAGGCCACCCACAATAACCAGCAGGAGTGTAACCTCCCAAAACAGCAGACGCCCCTTACTCTGGATCAACCAACCCAGCAGGAGAAAGGGCACGGAATTACCCAACAGATGCCAGACACCGTGGTGTATCCAGGGCGCAAGTACGATATGCCACAACCCCTCCATAGTACGCGGGAGAATACCGTAGGCTCCAAACTCAAAACCCAAGAGGGTCTGCGCCCCCTGAACAACCCACATCAATGCAAGCAGATAGAGCGCATCAGGAACAGTCAATGCGGCTACTGATTTAGACACGTTCTAACCTGTTGATCGGTTACCGTTTGCCCCTCATTGAGCAGTGTAATAATGGCATCACCACTGCAAACCTGGGTGGGATCAGGATTACATCGCACCTCACCATCTGCCACATAGGCCATGGGTATCCCCGTGCCCGATGTCACAAATCGGCAGACAAGATCCTGCCAGCACCGATCCTTAAAGCTGATATCAAAACGGCGCATGTGGGCATTATCATGGGTAAAGAAATCCTCCAGCACCTCTTCCGTCCCGGGTGCAACCAGAGAGCGCACCAGAAACCCCGGATAGGCACGGATAGGACGCACAACAACATTTGCCCCCGCTCTTTGCAGCCGTTTTCTATTGCCATCATTGACTGCTTCTGCCAAAACCATGGCTTTGGAACCAATCTCTTGAATGCGATCCAGCACATCAAAGGTGAGGCTGTCGGACTGTGGATCAGCATAATTACTCGCAATAACGATAATGTAACTTGCATCCGATACATTAACTGCACGCAGGTTTTCTGAATTCTCAGCATTGCCTGCAAAATGAACAACACCAAGCTCTGCAATCTCTTTTGGCAGTGCATCTTTAAATTTATCAGCCAATATCTGGACTGGATATTCAGACAGTGCAGGCGTCATCCTGATCTGCTGCAGTAACTTGCGCAGATAATTATCTGAATCAATGGTCGGGGTGTTGATTATCAGGATATGATCTTTCATATTCCATCTCCATCTGCCATTTTTCTTCTCTGCGCCAATCCATAATCTATGCTCAATAAACTCTGTAACAATATGAGCTAAAATAGAGATTCCGAAGGCATAGAGAAAGATAATGGTGATTAAACGTCCACCTGTGGTGGTTGGGCTTATGTCGCCATAGCCCACTGTGGTAACTGTTGTTAAACCCATCCACAGCGCATCACCTAATGTCTGTCCCTCAAAAAACATCATGCCCGCTGCATCAATAAGAACAAGTACGAGCAAAAGGAAGAGTAACTTTATGAGCCGCACAGAAAAATCAGGCGTGTAATGGCGGGTATATTTACTGTAACGACGTTGCCTCCAACGTCTATCCAACAAGCGAGTAATGATCAACGAGGTTTGTCCTCTTGATAAAATTGATTCACTTCCTCTATGACATGACGTTTTATCTCTGCCTCATCTGCCACATCCAGGCCATACTGTTGCGCCAGTTGAGCCAGCTCATCCTTGTTAAAGGATAACCCAACACGCGGCCGCTGTACTTTCACATAGGGCAAGCCAATAATTTTGCGCACAATATCACTTGGGACTATGGAGGCATCTGCTGCATCATGACGGATCTTACGCAAAATATCCTGTTGAAAGGTAAAGTGCATCTGCAACTTTTTAAGAACACTTTTTTCCTTTATCCATTTGCTATTCACCCTGCTACTCACTTGGCCACATCTCCTCTATAACATCGACAGGAGACAAGGCGACCAGAGAGATGTCGGTATCACCATCGCCCCATATTTCAACAGAGAGGTAACGGCCATCCACATCCCCAACACATTCATGATAACGCAGCTCTTCCCCTTCATCATCTTCAGGCACCTTTCCACCACAATCATGATTGTAGTAGTAGGCTTCACCCTCTTTCATGCGTTGGGTATAACTATCTGCAAGCCAGCCTGTCAGCTCTTCCGGTTTCTCTTTCACTGTCAAAGTAACAAACTCTTCACCCCACAGCTCTGAAAACTCATCCTCATCAAACAGGGTGAACAGGATGGACTCCGGCACTTTAATAGAGAAACAGAGCAGCGGATCACCATCATTGTCATCAATCGAAAGATAGTAGGTTTTATTATCTTCGCTACGCAGGGTTAGCTCTTTGGTGATCTCTGTTTCAGAGTATTGATAACCCCCTACCTTGGTTACTTCCAGCTGTTGACCTTGCAGCACATCCGGCAACGAGCGACGCTGTTTAAAAGCAATAATATCGCCTACTTGCAATTGGCCCGGATCGGTCAATGTTCGGGGGGCATTGTCTCCACCAAAGATTTTTTTAAACATTTAACTCACCTGAAAAAGGCAAAGGCGCCTTGCGGCGCCTTCTAGGTTTAACTAACCTGTTTTCTGTTTTGCCTTGAGTTTCTCAAGAATAGCGCTTTTCTTTGAACCGGCAGAGCCGCCAATACCACTCTGTTTTAGCCGTGCATCAAGATCATCACCCTGCTCTTGCGTCTCCATCCACTCGCCGGCTTCCATGTTATCACGCCAGTTCTGCTGTTTTGCCTTGACGCGATCCAGTGCCTTTGAAACACGGTGTTGACTGGAGCTGGTGGCAGCAACATTATCAGAGATGCTTGTCGTTGCCTTTTGAACCTCCTTTATGGTCTTTACCTTTTCCAGATCACGCTTGTTTTTCTGGATGATCTTTTCACGTGAACGCACCAGTTTATTGATCGCATTCACTTCACCCTCAAGCGTCTTATGCTCGGCTGTTTTTTCATCGCGTTCATTGGCGATCTCTTCCAAGCGCTCGGCAACCTCTTCAGCCAGAGACTCTTGGCCTGCATTCAGCGCTTCAATGGCTTTGGCTTCGTAATCATCATAGTCTGTATTCAGACTGTTGATTTCGCGTTTTAATTTAATTTCAGAGCCTTTCAGACGGGTCAGACTCTGCTTGGCCTTGGCGATGGCATTCTCAGCTTCACGAATCTCCTGCTCAAGGATACGTATCGCGTTGGCATCAACAATAGCCTCACCAGCTTCACTGGCACCGCCACGGATGGCAGTAAAAATATCTTTTAAAATACTCATATAAAACCTCTAGATTATGCGAGTAAGGATTGGATGGCGTCTAAAACATCAATAGTGTTTTCTGCCTGAACTTCCAATTCATGAACAATGGTCTCAAAACTCGTGGCCAACGCCATAGCGCCAAACAGGATGTAGGTGTCATCCTGTAGACCAAAAGCACTCAGTGGTACAGCTGGTGCAAGTTGCAATAACACCTTGTTGAGGTTATCAACTTCATTGGGCATCACTTCATTTACGCTAAACAGAGGGGTCACTGCCAGCAGTTGTGTCTCAGTAAGCGCCAGATGAATTGGGAACTCATCATTATTTGAACAGACAACCTCCAATACACCATTGTCCAACAGCAAGGCATCAAAGGATGTGCCCTCGTCCGTTATATGGTCATTCAATCGAAACGCCAGCTCTTCAAGCGTAATGCTCATACCATGCTCCTGTGTAAATTAGACTGCCATATTATGGCAGTTGCTTTAAAAGATATGTCATATTATGACGCAAGTCAAACCTAATCATTCAGATTTGCGAAAAAAACACCATCTTGTTTTGACCACGCTTCATAGTGATACCGATAGACCTGATGGCTTCCCAAACGATTTATTTTAATGTTTTCAGTCTCTTCAAAATAGGATGGTGCGAAAATAAAAGCCGCCTCTAGCGCAGCCTTTGAGAGCCATGGATCGGCCACAGGTAATTTGTCTACCTGAGCAATTCGTTGTGATGGCTTCAATCCTCGAACAGTACCAATTGTCCAGCCCCACTCACCAAAGGTTGGCACATTCGTATGATATTGCTCAGTTTGATAACCTGCAGCCCACATCGTTTTTCCAATAGAAACAAAGGCTTTCTTTGCATGATAGGGTGATGTTGACTGCACTGCGATTGCCCCATCACCTGAGAGCAGCTCTTTAAGCCGAGCATAAAAAAAGTCAGAATAGAGTTTATTCAGATCAGGATGACTGGGGTCAGGGAGATCAACGATGATGGTGTCAAAATGACGCTTCTCAGAGACCAGTTTTTCCACCTCAATAAAGGCATCACCGATAACAATGGAGACCCTGGGGTCGTTAAAGGCATTCTGATTAAGGTTCAGCAGCATTTGTTCGACACCCGCCGGAGCATCAGGGTCTTCTCCTTTGAAGAGGGTGATCATCGCCTCATCCAAGTCAATCAATGTCACTTGTTTGGGATTCCAACGCAGAATATTTCGCACCGCCATGCCATCACCCCCACCAATTACCAATACCTGCTCATGCCGGGCAGATGAGAGCAGTGCAAGATAGGTCAGATAGCTGTGGTATATATTTTCATCACTGCTGGAGAACTGCAGTCGCCCATTGATATAGAGGCTCAACAAGCTTGGCAACCCCTGCCCCACGTGGCGGCGGGTCAGCGTTATGTGCTGATAGGGGGTTACCTTGCTGTAGATGGGCGTGTCCTTGAACAGAGTGTAGTTCATCTGCAAAACCCAGCCGCTGCCATTAATAGCCAGTACGATCAGTACGACAGCCAGCCCGGCGTGCACCAACCACAACTGGACAGGCCGGGTGATTTTTGATTGATAACGCCAGAGAAAACCCAGACCCACCAGCAGGTTGACCGCTGCAGTTCCCACCGCAGCAACCATGATAGGGATATTGAGGCAGACCCCCACCCAGATTGCTGCGCCAATCCCTGCACCAATATAGTCAGCGCCATAGATGGTGCCGGTATTGTGGGTCAGGTGTCTGCCGTGGACCTGCTCACGCACCCGTGCAATCAGCGGGATCTCCATCCCGATCATGGCCCCCAATATAAATCCGGTAACGAAGGGGGTGTAGAAGGCGAGGGTCTGCAGCGCAGAGACAAAGCCGCCATCGGTGGTGATAGAGGGGTGCAGCCCATAGATCTGCTGCAACCACACAGGCAAGGTATACGTAAGAGCAAGCATCCCTGCCATCAGCAGAATAGAGCAGCCGCCCAATAGGCCGATGCCGACCTCAAGCCAGGCAAAGCCAGTGAATGGACATTTAACCCAGCGAGCCAGGAAGGCACCGATGCCCATCGCCACGCTCATAATGCCGATCATGGCGTAGATGGTGCTCTCTACCGCACCAAGGATACGCCCTGCATAGTGAGCCAATAGATATTCATAGATCAGCCCACACCCAGCCAACACCAACATGCCGCCAATCAGCAGCAGATCATGGCCCAGCAACCGTCTGGATGACGGGATAGCGGCATCAGTACTCAGGGGAACTACCCTAGCAGAGAGCTTACGATCAGCCCAACTGCAATAAAGAGCGTAGCCTCAATACAGGCCACACCAATATTCTGCTGTTCATCCACCTCTTCAACCACATCGATATTGAGCAACACAGCGCGACGAGCCAGTGCGGCAAGCCCACTGATAGCCGCTGTGATCAGTAATGCAATAAAGAGCCAGTTAAAAATCAGCCCCACCAAAGCAAGAGAGTGATAGGCCACCAGACCAGAGGCGGCCTTCACGCCAAATGCGGCACTCAGCAGATGCCCCATATAACGAATAGCCAGCGCACTATTACCCTTCTCCAGTGCCTGTTGCAGCACCTCGCCATTGTGCCGCTTTTCATATATCTGTCCGCGCAAGCGGGTGACCGCCAACAAAACAACTTGCGCCACAAAAAAGACCAGAACCACTGAAAACACCCCTAGCCAGGATTCAGACTCCACCCAGTGAGCTGCGGTGTTAATAATCAAACCCAACGCAATCAGATTGGCCGCCTGCACAATACCAGCGGCAATATTGTTTTCATGCACCTGCTGCTTAAGTGAGAAATGGTGAAAGATCACCTGATCATTAATGATCGTTCCCACCTTCAATAATACGATTCCAACAACAGCATAGACAGCAACATTCCAGGCCTCAGCCAGCAGTCCGGCAGATGCCTCACCGCTCACCGCACCGGCTAAAACCAAAGCCAGGGCCAATGTCCCGCCTGCCACTGAGATACCAAAGGCATAGTTATCCCGTGTTGCCAGCTCAGTCGTTGTATCCACTCCGGCCAGCAGGCCTTGAAGATAACGTAACGCACAGATAGCACCAACAGCGATGAGCAAATCCACGAAGAGGATACCAACCGCCCATAGTGAAAAATCATTATTCATTTTGCTTCTCCGGTACTCATTTATTTTCCGCCACTAAAGCTGCGGCGGGTGCGTGAATATGAACTACGGGCACTTGATTGATTAAAACGGCTGTTTTTTCCTGCAAACTTGCTTGGCGTTTTAAAGCGTCCCCGCTTGCTCTTGCTTGAAAACTTATTTGCAGATTTGACAGAACTCCGCTTGGCAGAGACCGATGCCCCTGCCCTGGTTTTGGCATAGGGACTCTTGAACGATTTGCCGCTCTTTTGAAACTTCTGTTTTGTTTTGGCCGCCTGCGTATCCTGGCGTTTACGCTGCGATGGTGAGGTGTAGTAGCTGCGCCCATAGTCACTGTAGTAACTGTAACCACGATTACCCGCCCAGCCGCCATAGTAGATGGGGGAGCGAAACATATTGCTGAACAGGGAATACATTCCATACCACTCCCAGAAGGAGCGCCCATTGTTGCCTTCTCGCCAACTGCCATAATTGGGATTACCCACCAGTTGGCTGCCCGCCCCATAATCACCACTCTGATTTGCCCGAAGAGTGGCCTCTTTGCTCATAGCCTCCACACGCGCTAACCGGCCATTGGACATATCCGCCAGCACATTGATGGGGTCAGTCAGCATCATGCCAAACAGGGCAGGATCAGCCGCCACCTGAATTGCATCAAACTCCTGTTGCAGCTGAAGTACCTCTTTTTCACCCCCCTTAATTGCCTGGGCAATGGCCTTATTTGCACTCTTCAATCGCTCTTTCAGCCCTGTCACAATGGGGCCGTTCACAGTCGCATCTGTTGCCAATGCCTCAACAATCTCTTTCAGATCCGGAGATTCCTTCTTTACTACATCTGCATAGGCCTTCAGCAACTTAACATTTCGAATGGATTGATTATTGATTTTGACATTAAGCCGTTTAAGTTCAGCCGCGGCTTCAGCCGATCCGGCCTGAAGCGATTGTTGCCACAGCTCTTCATCCGAAGTACATCCACTTAGCCCCAGTTGGACAAGCAAAAGGATGCACATCATCGAGATAATTCTCATAGCTCTCCCGTAGATCATCATGAGTTTTGTATCCGCTCCTCACCAGCGCTGAAGGAATCAGACTGAGGAATTGAGTGGTTCACAGCATTGACGGGTAAACCGCGATCAATGCTTTTTACCGAGGCCACCACATCTGGGTAGGCTGAGGTGATTATTTCAGCGGCCTGCGCAGGCCGGCAGTCACCACACATAAAAACATCAAAGGCCGCATAATCATGCTCAGGCCAGGTATGCACCGTGATATGAGATTCAGCCAAAAGCACCACCCCGGTTATGCCCTTGCCTGCGCCAAAAGAGTGAAAATGGGCCTGCAGCACAGAGGCGCCACCTGCTTCAGCAGCGTTCACAAGCAGTCTCTCCAGCTCCTTTTCACTGAGATGGGCATGCCGACCCTGGCATTCAATAATCAGATGGTGGCCAATATTCAACCGTTACCTCACTTTAGCTGCGTCATAATATGTCATAGGTTATAGCTAATCAGGTATTTGTCAATGAATAGACTTCAGTCTACTCCTCCAAAAGCACCACAGCATAACTGGCAATACCTTCCCCGCGCCCGGCAAACCCCATGCCTTCAGTCGTTGTAGCCTTGATGTTGACATGAGACTCGTCAATCTGCAGATCAGCAGCAAGCCGTTCCTGCATGGTAGGAATATGTGGGGCAAGTTTGGGAGCCTGCGCCACAATGGTGCTGTCCACATTATGCACCTGCAACCCCATCTCATGCAGCAGCTCCACCACTCGGCGCAGCAGGATGCGGCTGTCAATATCCTTAAAATCATCGCTGTTATCCGGGAAGTGGCGACCAATATCACCCTGTCCCGCTGCACCCAGCAGCGCATCACCCAGGGCATGAATCAGCACATCACCATCCGAATGGGCTGCAAGCCCCAGCTCATATTCTATCTCAACCCCACCCAACACCAGCCGCCGATTGGCGGCAAAACAGTGTGCATCATAACCCTGGCCGATGCGCATATCTTTTCACCTGTATCTGAAAACCTGGGGTTGATTATCCTTAAAAGTGGTGGAAGTTGCATTAGTGCTGATCTGTTTAGCCCAGAAATTTCATAAATTTGCATTGCTTTTACCCTACAAGCAGATCTATCTTTAAAGTATGGATGGCGCGAAAGCGCTGGGTTTTTGCTCAATATGCGAGTCCGCTATGCAAGCCATCGACAAGAAGATCCATGAAAGCATGGTCGCCCTCCGGCATGACCTGCACCATCACCCTGAACTTAGCTGGGAAGAGCGGCGCACCGCTGCAAAGGTGTGCGAATTCCTGGATCAGATCAATATCCCCTATCGCTCAAATGTAGCCAAAACAGGTATCCTTGCAGAAATTCCGGGGCAACAAGAGGGGCCTTTCATCGCCCTGCGCGCCGACATGGATGCCCTGCCCATCCACGAAGAGACCGGCCTGCCCTTATCATCAGAGGTGGATGGCGTAATGCATGCCTGCGGGCACGACGGCCACATCAGCATCCTGCTGGGAACCGCCATGCATCTTTCCCGGCAACCACCGCCACCACTGCCCATACGCCTGATCTTTCAGCCTGCAGAGGAGACAGTCAAAGGCGCCAAGGCCATGATCGACCATGGTGCACTAAAGGATGTTGCACTGATCTTCGGCGGCCATCTGGATCGGCACTATCTGGCGGGCAAAATAATCGTAACCGAAGGGCCTGTAAATGCATCCAGCGACAGATTCCGTCTTGAGATCACCGGCCAGGGCGCCCACGCTGCCCGCCCCCATGAGTCAGTGGATGCCGTGGTGGTTGGCAGTCTGCTGGTAATAGCAATCCAGACCATCGTCTCGCGGGAGGTCAATCCAGCCCATCCCTCTGTCGTCTCGATAGGGCGCTTTGAGGCAGGCACCGCATCCAATGTGATTGCCGGTCATGCCGTGCTGGAGGGTTCTATCCGGGCGCAGGATCCAGAGGTGCGCCGCTATCTGCATAACGCTATCAGGCGCATTGGCAAATCGGTGGGACAACTCCATGATGCCGAGGTCAAGGTGGAGATCATTAAGGGGGTTCCACCCGTAATCAACTCTCATGAGATGACGGCACTCGCCCGGGAGGCCGCCATCACTGCGGTAGGCAACGCCAATGTGGGGCAGCTGGCCATAGCCAACATGGGCGGCGAAGACTTCAGCTACTATCTGAAGCATGTGCCCGGTTGCTACGTCCGTATCGGTGGTCAGGTTCCCGGCAATGAGGGTTTTCCCGCCCACTCCAGTCGCTTCGACTTCGATGAAAGCGCCCTGAGTGCCGGGGCAGCCTATTACGCTACCATCGCAAACCTGGCTGGCGAGTGGGTGCTGAGCAACAGATGATCATCATCCGCGAAGCTATAGAGTCAGATGTACCCCAGATCCGCGAGGTATTTCTTGCTGTCTACGGAAAGGATTATTCTCATCCACAGTACTATGACCCCAAACTGCTCAAGAAGATGGTCTTTGCCGATGATACCCTGCTGCTGGTAGCCAAGGATACCGACAAGAAGAAGATCATGGGCACCGCATCGGTGCTGCTTGAGATGGGAGCTCATGCAGATCTGGTAGGTGAATTTGGCCGTCTGGCAGTACACCCAGATGCCCGGGGGATGGGCATTGGTAAGCTACTGATGGAAGGTCGGCTGGAGCGGGTTCGGGATCGGCTACAGCTGGCCATTGCAGATTGCCGGGTGGTACATCCTCTGGCACAGAAGATCGCCGCCTCCCACGGCTTCGCCACAGTGGGCTTTCTGCCGATGAAGCTGTTGCTTGCCCGGCGGGAGAGCCTGCTGCTGATGGTGCAGTATTTTGGCGATGCCTTCAAACTGCGCCGCAACAATCCACGGATTATCCCGGAGGTCTATCATCTGGCGGCACTGGCCATGCAGAACTGTGGCCTGGAGTGTGATGCCGTGGTGGATGATGAGACCTCTGCCTACCCTTACGACAGCAACTTTGAGCTGGATGAGCTGACAACCAAGGGCTACACTACCCTGCTCCACTTCCAGCGGGGCCGGGTACGCAAGCGTGAGATATTTGGCCCTATCCGCCTGCATTACGGGCTGTTTAAACTTAGAGTCCAGCAGTCCAACTACCTGCTAGCCTACACCAATGGGCAAATTGCCGGGGCTATCGGCTTCACGCTGGACAGGGTTGAAAAAACCGCACGCATCTTCGAACTGATCGGCCTGACCAACCGCCCTGTCCGTTTTCTGCTCACAGAGTTTGAACGCCACTGCCGGGAGCAGTGGAACATCGAATATCTGGAAGTGGACATCAGCGCCTACGCCCCCCAGATGCAGCGCACCCTGCTGGAGCTGGGCTACTTCCCGGCCGCCTACATCCCCGCCATGGTCTTTCATCGCGTTGAACGGCTGGATGGCATCCGCATGGTACGGCTGCTTGTGCCCGCAGACACCACAGGGATGGAGCTTATCCCGGAAGCCCACCCCATTACAGATATGATTCTGCAGTTTTTTGTAGAACGGCAGGTAAATCCACAGATTGCCGAAGCCATACCTAAAATCGCCCTGTTCAAGGGGTTAAATAACGGGCAGATCAAACTCCTGGCAAGCCGTTGCACTCTGCAAACCTATACCCCACAGGAGCAGATTTTTACCCAGGGGGGACTTGGAGAGGAGATCTACCTGTTGCTCACAGGAAAAGTCAAGATCTGCAACAACGATTCATCCACCTGTATTGGCAGTGTCGGTGAGGGTGAGTGCCTGGGTGAAATGTCACTGCTAACCCAGGCCCCTCATTCAGCAACTGCCATAGCTCAGACCCAAGTGGAAGCAGCCGTACTCAAGCATCGTGATATCAATGAGCTGGCGCGGCTACGGCCGGATATCGGCGTTATTATTTACTGCAACCTGGCGCAGGGGCTGGGGCAGAAGCTCAATCGTAGTACCAAACACTAAGCACCGCAGCATAGAGAGCGCAGGCTTGTTGGGGGAGCGTTCCTGTGGGCTGAACAAAAAATAAATATCGGTTCAGCCAGCGTTCAGCATCTCCCCACTAATCTGAAAATGAAGGCAGAGAAAAACCACCTGCCAAATCAGATAAAACGGGAGAGCCAGCATGAAAAAACACCTCATCACAGCAGCAATCGCACTAAGCACCCTGCTCACAGCCGCTCAGGTTACTGCAGATTCTGAAAGGAACAGCTACATTGATACCGCCAGGGTGCTTGATGTGGAACCCATCTATGAGACAGTCTCCATCTCCATTCCCGAAGAGCGCTGCTGGAGCAGACCCTATCGACGCAACCACCATCAGAGCAGTAACCAGCAGAGCTCCTACACCGGCACCATCGCCGGAGGAATCATTGGCGGTGTCATGGGCAACCAGTTTGGCCATGGCAGTGGCAAAAAAGTCATGACCGTTGCAGGCACACTACTTGGACTCTCTATCGGCCATGATCTTAGCCGGGATGCAGGCTATCCATCTTCTGATGATAATTTCAGTTATCAATCAGATAACCACAGAGACCGGAAAGAGCATTCTGAAACCACCACTCATTACGAATCCAGGCAGGAAATTGTTGGCTATCGTGTAAAATATCGCTACAAGGGCAACAGATTCTGGACTCGCACCCGGAACCATCCTGGAAAACGCATCAAAGTCCGGGTTCAGGTAAGGCCTCTCCACGACGATTTCTAACCATGCCATAAGGAAAAAGACTGTGAACCTGAAGCTATATATTCTCATACTCGCCCTGCTGCAGAGCTTTCTGCCCCTAGCAGCCGCAGCGGGAGAGCACAAAAACAGGAATGGCTTCACCCTGGATGAGGCCGTCCAGGAAATCAGAGCACAGACCGGTGGGCGCATTCTCTCGGCCAAAACCACTCGCAGCAATGGGAAACGCATCCACCAGATTCGGGTGCTAACCAAGGATGGTAGAGTGCGGCATTTTCAGCTGGAGGCCAACCGAAAGAGGAAGCTGCCACACCCTAAAAGGCGACACTGATGCGATTACTGGTTGTTGAAGATGAACCCACCCTCAGACAACAGCTAAAAGAGCAGCTGGTGGCCAAGGGGTACTCGGTAGATGTTGCCGAAGATGGAGAGGCGGGACTCTTTCATGGCCTGGAATACCCACTGGACGTGGCTATTGTTGATCTTGGCCTGCCCAGGCTCTCCGGCATTGAACTAATCCACCGCCTGCGCGCTGCGGGCAAACGGTTTCCCATCCTGATCCTTACCGCTCGTGGCAATTGGCAGGACAAGGTGGAAGGGCTGGAAGCCGGGGCCGACGACTATCTGGTCAAGCCCTTCCACCAGGAAGAGCTGCTAGCCCGGCTCAATGCCCTGGTGCGCCGGGCCGCAGGCTGGATCAGCCCAGTTATCCAATGTAACCCCATCTGCCTGGACACCAGCACCCAAATCGTTCAAAACAACGGCACAGCGGTTGAGCTGACCAGTTATGAATACCGGGTGCTGGAGTACCTGA
Organism: Gammaproteobacteria bacterium; assembly: GCA_024275295.1. Taxonomy (GTDB): domain Bacteria; phylum Pseudomonadota; class Gammaproteobacteria; order Chromatiales; family Chromatiaceae; genus WFXD01. The sequence continues at coordinate 23,917 of JAJRZI010000006.1, forward strand.
TGCTGCACACCGGAAAAGTGATCTCTAAAACCGAATTGACTGAACATATCTATGATCAGGATTTTGACCGGGACAGCAATGTACTGGAGGTCTTCGTGGGCCGCCTGCGCCGCAAACTTGACCCCGATGGCTCGCTTAAACCTATTGAAACACTGCGGGGAAGAGGCTACCGCTTTACCCTGAAACAGGCACAGCCAACCTTGAATCAATGAAGCCACTCTCCCTTCACCTCCGCCTGATTCTGGCTGCCTCACTGATATTGATCATCTTTCTTGGGCTTACCGGCTGGACGCTGGACAGAGCTTACCGTGAGAGTGCCGAGAGCGCCATGCAGGCACAACTGCAAGGGCAGCTCTACACACTACTGGCAGCAGCGGATGAAGATGAACAGGGCCGCATGCAGCTACCACTCTCTCTGCCCGATCCACGACTCTCCAATCCAGACTCCGGCCTCTATGCCCAGGTAACAGGCGAGGCAGGAAACTACCGATGGCAATCCGCTTCACTGCTGGGCCAATCCCTGGAGATTATACAAACCCCTCCGCCCAAACCTGGGGAGTGGCATTATCAAAAACCAACCGATGGCATGGGTCTCTATAGCGTTAACTTCAGCATCATCTGGGAGGAGCAAAACGGCACTGAACAGATATACACCCTGGCCGTAGCCGGAGATATCACCCCACTGTTACGCCAAATCAAGAGCTTTCGCACCACCCTGTGGAGATGGCTGGGTGGCGTGGCACTACTGCTCTTGCTGGCTCAGGGTGCTGTGCTGCACTGGGGGCTTCAACCACTGCGAACCCTAGCCAGGGAGCTGCATCGTATCGAAACGGGTAAGGCAGAAAAGCTCTCCGGTAGTTATCCCGCTGAACTGCAACGATTGACCAGAAATATCAACTCACTTATCCACCACAGTCGGACGAATCAGGAACGCTACCGAAACAGTCTGGGAGACCTGGCACACAGCCTCAAAACCCCATTGGCTGTACTGCAGGGCGCAGCTGAAGCACAAGATGCCAGACAACTCCAGGCTGCAGTAAAAGAACAGATCCCACAGATGAATGACATAGTACAGTACCAACTGCAAAAGGCGGCGGCCACCGGGCAAATTACGCTGGCCCAGGCCATCCCTGTGGCACCCCTGGCCGCAAAGATCATTCGGACGCTGGATAAGCTCTATCAGGAAAAGAGCATCACCCACCGCCTCTCTATTGCAGAGCAGACCTGCTTTTTTGGTGCCGAAGGCGATCTGATGGAGATCCTGGGCAACCTGCTGGATAATGCCTACAAATACGGCAAAAAGCAGGTCAGTATTGCTGCCACGCAAACAGAAGAGGCGCTGACCATTCAGATTGAAGATGATGGCCCCGGCATTCCGGCAGATAAAATTAACAGGGTACTAAAGCGCGGTCAACGCGCCGATGAACGACAACCGGGGCAAGGTATTGGGCTAAGCGCCGCCCATGAGATCATCCATCTCCACCAGGGAAAACTTGGGATCAATAAAAGCAAATTGGGTGGCGCAAAAATCACCCTCACTTTTCCGAATTAACTAAAGTGCTAGGGGGTGTTAACAATTACCTGAATGAGCGTGATTCTGAGTCATTTTTCGTGCTGGCAAGGCGCGGCGAGGCGTAATAGTTGATCTATTGCAACGAGCCGCAACGCCGCCAGCGCGGAAAAGGGCCAGAATCCCGCCACGAACGGTGATTGCTAACACCCCCTAGTACACCGTCCAGGTTATATTGACGGACTCAGTTGGTCTGTCAGCGTTCAGGGCAAGGCGCGCCTCGCAGCTAATGGCCTTAGTCCTTAGCAAAAGCTGTAACGCAGCCATGAATGCTGACAGGCCAACCCTTCGGGCGCTACTGTGGTGCTTCACAACAGTGTTACAGCTTTTGCCAAGGACTAAGCCATTGCCTGCAAGCTGCGCCTTGTTGTGAAGCACCACAGTAGCGCTGAGTCCGTCAATATAACCTGGACGGTGTACTAATCACCATTCACCCGCCAATCATAAGACAGGGCTGCCTCTATGGACGAACCTTCTGGCAGTGGTTTATAGCGATGAATGAACTCTTTGACTCCCCTCTCCCCGCCAAAGTCATCTTCAAACCAGGAGAATATTTTTGAAACGCGGATACTGTTGCCATTCTGGTTGAGTCCTTTTTTTGTATTGCCAAGAAACTGCGTTATTTGCTCATCCAGCTGACTATCCAATCTATCTGCACGGAAAGGCTCTTGCCGCAGATCCGGGCAACTGGTGGAGGCGCAAACGATGGCAAAATGGATTCTTGGCTCACCCATGGGCCGCAGTATTTCATGCTCAATCTCATTGAGCGTCACCTCTTTGCCGCCAATCTTCCCTGCCACTCGTTTCCATACGGGCCATAACATATTGCCTACATCCTTTATGCTCTCCAGTGGCCAGTTGTCGACAACCACTTTCATCGCCATGATGTTGTAGGCATTGATATAAAAGGCCAGCTGTTCTTGCTTGGTGGCCAGCTGTTTTGGGGAGAAGCTCTCTAACTGCTTTATGATGCGGGGCCAGCGTGAGTCTTGTTTTATCTTGCTGTAGCTGACCCAGTTCAGTTGCACAGCGTGGTGCTGTTCAGTTGTAACATGCTGTTTTAGCAGCGCTGCGTAATCAGACCAATCCGGTTCTTTAGCTTGGAGTGTGCCTGCTATCAATGTGGAGATGAGTGATATCAGGATAACTGTATAGGCTGGACGAATCATATATTGCTCCATTTTTTAACTGTATTGGATCAGCAAATCTGTAGGTAGTTCTTTACAAGGTTCTGAAATAGCCTCAAGGGTGTTGCCATAGGCGCCAATCGAGAGGGTGCGAGGCGCACCCTGCTCCAGCTCCTGCTGCAACTTCTGTGCGCCCTCTATGGCCTGCCTATAGAGCCGCACCAACGTGCAGAGATAATCTGTCTCGTAGAGCACGCCCTCGATCCTCAGCCGTTTGATATTGGGATGTTGCAGGCGATCCAGATGATCAATCATGCAGAGATCCTTGGCCATGAAGAGATGATTGCGACAGTACTGATCGGTCTCCAGCCAGTGGAGTTGATCAGCCCGGCTACGCAATGCATACGAACGCTGCTTGCAAGGGCCGGGACAGGGATCCTGCCGGGTGGTGCCACTCATGTGAACGCCGATTGGACAGTACTCCAGCAGCATGCTGGGCAGTGCGCCGTGAACCATGCACTCCACAGGCAGCGGGCTGTGCGATGCCAGATTTTGCAGCTGAACCAGATCCAGCTCCAGCCCGGCTGTGATGCTCTCCATGCCACTCTGCCTCAGCATCTCTACCGCTTTACCATTCCAGAGATTGAGGGAGAAATCCCCATGCAGGGGCACATTGGTGTGTGACTGCATCCACTCTACGGCACCGATGTTACTGACCAGATAACTGTGCGGCGGCGTCTGCTCCAGCATCTCCAGCAGGGACTCCAATTCAAAAAACTCCCGATCTGTGGTGATTCTTGGCGTGACAATACCAGCCCTGACACCGGCCTCCCGGCATTGCTGAATAAAATCAGCCATCTCATGCGGCTGCCAGTTATTCTGTTGGGCCGACTGGAACGATTCACCACCGATATAGATATGATCAGCACCAGCTTCCAACACGGCCTTGGCCGCCTGCATATTTCCACAGCGAACACTTAGGCCGGGCTTATTGGTTGAGCCTGTTGTGGTTGCTTGTGGCAAATACTCTTCGGCACAAGGCTTCTCCTCTACAGCGATAGAAAAGAAGCGCGGCTCCCGCTCCCCGGAAAGGCCAACCGCGCCTTTCCCCGGCTGAGAGAGGGCATGACTGGTGCCTATCTCCCGAATGGTTTGTCCACGCAGATCCTTGAGTGCATTGAAGTCGGTGGTATAGGCGGCAGGATTTGCATAGTAACGGTCAATGGCTTCACGATAGGCCTTCACAATGGGGGCCAGATACTCACCCGGGCGTGCCCTGCCTTCAATCTTCAGCGAGGCGATTCCCCCGGTGACCATCTGCGGCAGCTGGTGATAGAGGCAGATATCTCTCAGCGCCAGTAGGTATTGCTCATCCACTGAAGCCAGAACCTTATCACGCTCCCGATCCATCAGACTCCAGGCCCAGCGACAGGATTTGAGACACTTGCCACGATTGGCGCTCAAACCTGTCGAGATACCGCTGTGCAGGCACTGTGAACCGATGCTGATGCACATATCTCCATGCAGGAAGTACTCCACCTCCAGCCCGGCAATACGGCCCAGCTCTCTGGCATCATCCAGGCTGATATCACGCGAGGTGATGATCCGGGTTATCCCCTGCCTTTTAAGGAATTGAGCCGCCTGGGCATGGTGGATATTCATCATGGTGCTGGCATGGATCGGGATACCCGGATCCAGTTTCTGAAGCAGTTGCAACAGGCCGAGATCCTGAATGATCAGGGCATCCGGGGGATTATCTGTAAGCGCCAGCAGATCCTTTTCCAGCGAGTCGATCTCATCCCCGGTCAGCAGATTATTCAGGGTCAGATAGGCTTTAACGCCACGCTCATGGGCGTAGCTGATCACATCGGTAATCTCTCTGTCACCAAAGTTCAGCCAGGCGCCGTGCTGACGCATACCAAAGCGCTTTTCAGAGAAATAGACGGCATCAGCGCCCGCCTTGATAACCGCCTCAAGGGCCTCCCAGCTTCCAGCAGGGGCAAGCAGTTCGACTTTCGACTTCACAGATTATGAACCTCAATAATAGCTTTGAATGCCTGCTCCACTGTTTGGCAAAGCAGATCCAGCTCATCCGCCGTCAGGATCAGCGGCGGCATCAGGGTCAGTACATTGCGCCCTGGGCCGGTCTTGCCAGCCAGGAGACCGTTACCCTTTAACCACTCCAGCAGCTCATCCAGCAGGTCACCCGCTATGAGACCTTTATGATCTGCCAGCTCAAGCCCCAGCATCAGCCCCCGCCCTCTGACCTCAGTGATGAATGGGGTCTTTCCGGCAAGGGTCTCCATACGTTTACGTAATCGTTGGCCGGACTGTTCGGCCTTCTGTTCGAGTCGGTGGGTCTGCATATAGTTCAAAGCAGCCAGGGCGGTCTGGGCACAGACCAGGTTGCCGCCGAAGGTGGATGCGCCGGGTTTGGTGTAGGTCTCAGCTATCTTATCGGTGGTCATAAATGCGGCAATGGGCAGTCCGTTTCCAAGCGCCTTACAGAGGGTCAGGATATCGGGTTCTATCCCCTCCCACTCAAAACCAAACCGGCACCCAGTACGACAGAAGCCAGTCTGCGCCTCATCCATGATCAGCAGTACATTGTGCTGTTCCAGGATATCCTTAACCCGTCGGAACCAGCCTGTCGGCGGCACGATGATGCCGCCGTTGCCATGCAGCGGTTCAGTGATCATGGCTGCCACCTTGCCTCTGTTTTCATCCAACACCCGCTCCAATCCCTGGGTGCAGTAGAGGTCACACTCTGGATACTGTTTGCCGTGAGGGCATTCACGACAGATTGGGCTGCTAACAAAATGGGCGCAGGAGGGAGGGTGGGGATCAGTGCGCCAAAAGGCCGACCCAGTAAGCCCAGTGGTCAGATGTGTGCGCCCATGCAGGGAGCGGCTCAGCGCAATAAAATCACTGCGTCCGGTAGCCAGACGCGCCAACAGCAGCGCCCCCTCATTGGCCTCGCTGCCGCTGGTGCAGAAGAAGCTGCGTTTCAGTTGCCCCGGTACAAACTTGGCAAGCCGCTCAGCCAACCGCAGCATGGGTTCCGTCAGATAGATAGTGGTGGTGTGTTGCAGTTGGTGTAGCTGCTGCTCTGTGGCGGCAACAATCTCTGGATTGCAATGGCCGCAATTAACCACGCCAACACCTGAATAAGCATCCAGGTATTGCCTGCCTTCACTATCAAACAGCCAGACGCCTTCACCACGGTTCAAAACCATAGGTTTTTTATAAAAGTGGTAGACGCAGGGGATCAGGTATTGGGCCTTAAGCGCCAACATCTGTTCGGCATTTGTGGGTTCAGTGGAACTCATCATTTATCTCTATTTTTCTCGTTCCCACGCTCCTGCGTGGGAATGCATAAAGCAAGGTATAGATTCCCACGCAGAGCATGGGAACCAAGTGTTATCTATCACTAATAGATTCCTTCTTTTACAACAAAAGGTATACGTTCACAGGGGACGGGATTGGCCACCCCATCCCGCTCCCCGGCAATCCGTGTGCCGCTGTCCCGCTCCATCACATTGGCCAGAAATGCACTCTCTGTCAGGCGATGCATAACCACCTGCCCTCGTTCACCATAGGCTACCGGGGTGCGCAGCCGTTCGGCATCTGTCATCTGCTCGTCCAGGGTAACAACCTGAACGACATGCCGCTCGGATGCAGGGTAGTAACAGAGTTCCTCCCCCGATCCCTGATGGCAGACACCAAACAGGGTGTTGCCGTATCCACAGAGACTCTCCGCTGCCGGGAACTGCTGCCGGTACAACGCCAGATCCTGCTCGGATACCGGCATGCCACCCAGGTAGATAAAGCGAATGCGCTCTCTGCTCTCGGGCGTCATCTGCCCAATCAATGGAGTCAAGACAGCCGGGGTTACAAACAGGTAGCGGATATTTTGCTGGTTCAGAATCCTTATACCCTGATCGAGCACATGCTGACGATAGCGCGTGGCCGCTACAGATCCGGCATTCAGACGGCGGAACCAACGGGGATCAAAATCAACACTGAAGGCATCACAGCCGGTAGTCTCTTGCGCAATCCGGTGGGCTACTTTGCCGATAACATGCGGGCCACCCGGCCCGAGCCATAGCCAGTGGCCATCCTTGGGCCATTTTTCCCGCATCAGACGGGTTATCTGTAAAAAGGGCTGGACAAAGGCGTGCTGCAGATCCTCTTCAAACCAGGCCGTGCTCTTGGGGGTTCCGGTTGCACCGCCGGTCTCAGCGCAGATGATGGGGCGGCCAGTAAATTTGGTGGGAATGAAGGCATCCACGGGATAGCGGCACAGGGCATCCAGATCCATCGGCCCCAGCAGTGCCAGATCATCAATGGTTTGAACCCGCTCCCGTACACTGAAGCCCAGGCGCTTCTCTCGCTCAAGCCAATAGGGTGCGCCATGCCGGGGATGAAAGTGCAGCGCAAGGATGGTCTGGAGATGACTATCAAGAGACATCACGTTTCCACTCTCCTGGTCGGTGTTAATAGCGGTAACAGACAGGTGTCACACAGATAGGCGCTGACCACAGCGATGACGGAGAGCAGGCCAAACTGAACAACCGGCACGATCGGCGATACCCAGAGGGCAGCAAATGCCAGGGTGACGGTGATGGTGGTGATCCAGAGCGCCGGTCTGACCTGCCCCAGGGCCAGGGCCATATCTCCGGTTTCACGATAGGCGTGCAGCAGGTGGATGGTGTCGTCCACAATCACGCCGAGCAGCACGCTGGCCACAAACAGGTTGATGCTGTTGATGGGGATGCTCAGCAGCACCATGGCGCCAGCGGTAATCAACAGCGGGATGACATTGGCCAGCAACGCCAGCAACAGGATTCGGCTGGAACGCAGCAGGGCAAACAGCAGCAGAGTGATGAGCAGGAAGATCCACAAAAACACCTTGGCCTGTGACTGGAGCAGCCGGTCCTGCCCTTTTAAAATCAGGGGCAGCTGGCCAGTGATGACCATCTGCAGTCCGGGGTTTGCACTGTTTACGCTTTCCCAATGGTGATGCAGCTCTTGTTCAATATCGGAAAAACCCTGGCTGGCCAGGTTGCGAAAGTGCAGAGAGAGGCGCATGGCCTGCCGGTTCCCAGTCAGAAACTTTGGTGTCTGCAAATCAAGGCCATTGACCTTTGATGTCAGGCTGGGCATGCCATCAATGGCCTGGAGAAAAGCGTCAATAGTCTCCCGGTGACTGGCATCCAGTACCGAGTCGCCTGGCACTGTGCTTATCATCAGCTCTACCGTCATCAGTCCGACCAGCTGCTCTTCAATCTGCCGATAGGATTGCACCAGCTCACTCTCTTGCTGGAAGAAGAAAATGGCATCGGGATTGACTTTGATGCTGCCAACAAGAAGTGCGGAGCCAAGTGCCGCTACGCTCAGAACAAGAGAGATGCCTCTTCGGGCTTTTGCTCCGGAAAGGGTATCTGTTGTCCGCTCAACTGATGGCACACTCCAGCCGCCACTGATCCAACGAAACAGGGCCGGGGTAAACAGCATTATCGAAACAAAGGTCAGAACAATCCCCAGTGGCAGCAGGATGCCCATTTCAAAAATAGCGGGCTGCGGGGCAAACAGAAAGGCACCGGTTCCGGTTGCCGTTGTGATCATGGCGATGGTTGCCGGCCTCAGCACCCGGGCATAGGCGTAATCTGGCGTCCACTCCCCATCTTGCCTGCGGCTGAAAAAATGGATGGCCGTGGTCAGCCCCACGCAAAACAGCAGGGGGAAGAGCACCAGGGTCAGCAGGGTGATCTGTATCCCGATAAGCAGCCCCAGCCCCAGTGCACTCACCAAACTGATGCCAATGCCCACCACGATACTCAACACCAGCCGGGGTGCTCGCAGGAAGTAGAAAAGAACAGCCAGCGCAACCGTCACCAACAGGGAGACAACCAGGGTAAGATCGCGCTTCATCACCTCTGCCAGGGTGGCGGAGAAGTAGGGGACGCCCGCCATCTGGTAGGGAATTCCAACCGCAGCAAATGCCTCACGGATCTGCTGCACAATGCCCGGATAGCCCTGCCGCTGGGCCGGGTCCAGCGAGATCAACAGCCCCAGGGTTTGCAGATCCCGGGCTGCCAATGGTCCCCAGTCGCCCGGCAGGGCTTGGGATAGTTTCTTGCGCATCCGTGCAGTCGCCGCCTCATCTTTCAGCACCAGCGCCAACCCATCATCCAGATCGGCATTGTCCAGATAGATGCCCACGGGGTCGATCACCCCGATCACTGCCGGCACATTACCCAGGCCGGTGACAAAACCCAGATACCGATCCAAACGGGATTCAGGCAGCACTTCATCCACTCCTGCGGGGTCTGAATCCGAGGCCATCACATCGTGGGTTTTAAAGACAACCAGCAGCTGATCATCCGGCCCAAAGCGTTGCGTAAATCGGGAATAGGTTTGATGCAGATCCCCTTCACTGTGAACCCACCCCTCGAATGAGCTATCCAGATGCAGCCTGGGCAGCTGCAGTGACAGCAGCCCGGTCATCATCAGCATGATAATGACAATGGTGCGATAGTGGCGATTTATGAAATTTGCCACGTCTGCTATTTGATTCCCGACAACTCAGTTATCACATGCTCATCAACGTGCTGGAGATAGTCACTCAGAAAGAAGGCAAATTTCAGCCCCACCTCTTTGTCGCCATCAATGGTCACCAGCCCTTTGAAAAAGGCCTGTTTTGGATCGAGTTGGTTATAGGTGATTTGATGAAAGGTCTCTTCATTCATCTCATAACGGCAGACCGCCGCCGCATGGCGGGTAAACCTGGCGCTTTCATTAGAGAAGCGGATGGTTCGGTCAAACTGCCTTGCCCCCTTGATGCTGAAGCGGATGCAGGTGTCCATATCACGCCAGCGACTGAGAAAATCAAAACCGAAATCCCTGTTGATCATGCGTTCAAAGTAGTGTTGTGCAGAATCCACCCCCAGGCACGCCAGTGACATGCCGCCCAGGTTGTCGGGCTGGTTGCTGCTGTTTCCATCTATCTGCTCTTTGAATTCGCTGACCAGCCTGGTCAGATCAATGGGGTAATCCCGCTTTGACTCCCGCCCCGCAGCAAACCTTGGGGCGGCATGCATGTAGGGGCAGTAGACGCGGGTGGCGCGGTAGAAGCGCTCCTCCAGGGAGTTGCGCGGCTGCCTCTCAAAGACGAGATCCGATACATACTGGATGCCGCTGACCGCCATGCCTGCACAGAAGCGATCCCTGATCTCTTCAAGATCAAAATCCTGCCCGATAATGTGATGCGTCTGGCGCTGTGGCAGCAGCTGGCCGATGCGCGGCGCAATGGCATCCACCAGCTGATCAATGGAGACCAGATTGATCCTGGCCTGCGGGTCTCCCGCCACCCGCATCGGGACATGGATGTTCCCGCCCCGGAGAGAGACACCAAGGGATGCAAGGCGTCTGCGCCCCCCCTCTATATCGCGCTTGCAGCATTCACGCAGAAAGTGCAGCGTCTTGAGAAAGGTGTAGACCGTACTGGTTGTCCCCCCCTCCCCCACGGCCTGCCCGCCCACGACGATGCTGGGCCTGTAGATGGCTATCCTGGGGGCATCCTCTGCGTGGATCTCATGCAGATAGGATTCGGCTTTAAACTTTGATCTTTCATAGGGGTTTCTGAATCCCTGGCCACACTCCAGATCATCCTCCCGCCATACGGCATCGGAGGTTCCGGCAACAAAGGCGGTGCTGAGGTGGTGAAATTCCGGGATACCCAGCTCCTCACAAAGCCTGAAGGCCTGTTTGACGCCCTCTACATTGTGCTGTTCGAGATCATCCGCCAGATGGGCATCAAAGCGCGTCAGCCCGGCGCTGTGCAGAAAGGCCAACGGCTTTGTCTGCTCTATCTCTGATCGTGATCTTTTATCAATACCGCAGAGAGGCAGGGAGACATCCCCCTCCATCACCACCAGCTGGCCTGACCAGCTCTTGTCAAACGGGGCGAGCAGATCTGCAAGCCGCTATTCCAGCTGGCTATTGCGTCGACGTACAATCGCAACAACCCGGCAGCCCGCCTGGAGAAGCGCGACAAGAAGATGTCGACCGACATAACCTGTCGAGCCTGTCATTACAATTGTTGCTAGAGAATTCATCGGGATTTAATATAGAGACAGATCCTTGATATCAGCTTAAGCAGGGATTAAGCATTTTGTGAATTATACCTGTTCCCGTTTGTCATAAGAAAAATGCAATACGCCAACGGTATAATAGATGGGGCCATTGAGCAGAAGCCTTTACCCACCATTCTTATAAGTTATTGTATTTTATAACCCGTTACCGCATGGAGCCAAAATGCACAGTCATCGCAAATGGTTGAACCTCGTCGCCGGACTCTGTTTTACACTGCTTTCATCCGCCACCCCAGCCGCTTCTGTCAACAGTTTCCCTGCAACGGTTCAGCTGGTCGGCAGGGATAATCCTGTTACAACAGCAACAATCCTCCAAAAACGTCCTGTTTTCCTGCTGGTCTGCTCCCACGCCACGGCTGATCTCATAAAAGCAGTTCCGGCTGCATGGCTGGAGCAGGGTTTTAAGATCCCGGCAGATCAATTTGTTTCGGTTGCCGCTGTCTCAAAGGCCCCCTGGCTGGTCAAAAAACTCTTTATCGGCTCCGGGTTATCCAGCCTGGTTGAAGAGCGAACAGAGCTGATCAAAAACCGGATTCCAGAGATCAAGGATTCACCCGTTATCGTGGATATGGAGGGCGATATGGTATCCGCCCTCCAATTGGATAATCTGAGTAAAACAGAATTCGCCAGCTTTATTATCAATCAGGTGGGAGAGGTCAAACCCCTGCTCAGGTCGGAACTGCTGGATGATTCAGACGCCGCTATTAATGCGGCTGCCAGTAAAATAGTCCAGGCCGCTGAACCTCACTTTGGAGCTAAATAGTGAAACGCTACATTCTGACCTTTTTGTGTGGACTACTACTGCTATCAGGCTGCGCCACAAATCTGCCCACCCCGCATGACCGATCAGCCCGGCTTGACGATCAGGATCAACTCTTCAGGGATGTCGCCATAACCGACGCCCGCTATCAGGACATCTCCGGCTTCGAGCATACGAAGGTCGATTACAACCTGCGGCAGCTTGCCAAAAAATATCCCTACCAGTCTGACTTCAACACCCAAAAGGCCTTTATCCACGACTTTCTCAAGCAGGCAGCAGAGCTGAATAGCCGTTTGGTATCAGAAAACGTACTGCGAATTCCGCAGGAGAAGCTGGAGCAGTTTTTGGCAGCCAGACATAAAGATATGGATCTGTCAGCTGGCGGCAAGACCCTGCAAGAGCGATTCATGAAGGCCTACCGTAAGCATGCCGATAAAGAGCTAAGCATAGAGTTCGATGGATTGGCCAGCCTGAAGGAACTACACCAACTCGAAACCTATTGGTATAACATCGTCAACGGCATGGAAGAGTCTATTATGACAAAGGGCCGGGGGGCGCGCCTGCTGGCCACAGCGCCACTGGTTCCCTTCATCCAGGGCTGGATTCTCTATCACGCCATGACAGATAACCCTGGCCCCCGCGCCCCGGATTTTGCAGCCAGCCAAACCTACCTACCGCCAAAACCACAAAAGGCCGTCGACCCGGCGCAACTTCAGGGTTGGGCGCTGCTGGAGCATTATGCCCCGATAGTGGTGCAGGAGCGGGTCGATAATCCGCCATATTCACCAGAGGCCGACTATTTTGGCGAGGTCTACCTGTCGGGTGACTCACTGGCCGAGGCCACCCCTGGCGTGCATACTGATCGCCCCACCCTCTACGCCTATCAGGTTGAGAAGGAGATCCAGGGGATCAAGACGAAGCAGCTGATCTATACGCTGTGGTATCCAGAACACCCGGCCATGAAGGGATTTGATCCTGAGGCAGGCCCGATGGTGGGTTGGACACTTCGCATCACGCTTAATCTGGACAACCGGCCGCTGATGTATGAGTCGATCTCAAATTGCGGCTGCTATTACAAGGTCTTCCCCACCGAGCGGATGGAGGCCTGGAGCAAGGCGGAGCACCCGCAAATCGAGGATGGCAAGGTCTTACACCTTGAACAGGATCTGGCCAGAAAGATCGACGCCATTGTCCCGGAGCTGGTCACCGTACCCAAAGGGCCGCCCCAGCGCGCCAGCCTCTTCTACTCTGCCGGTCATCACCAGCTCATTACTGTCCGGCTGGAATCACAGCTTGCAGAGAGTGGCGCGGCCACAACAGGGCATCGCTACGCCCTGCTGCCTTACAAGCAGCTGGAAAATCTCCCCTTCAATGGTTATCGCGCCAGCCTGTTTGGTGAAGATGGTCTGGTCAGAAAGGCCGACCGGCCGGAGTGTACGCTGCTGATACCATCCGGAATCTATCATGCCGGGCACCCCCGGCAACGGGGGACCCAGATGATCTATTTCGATCAGGCTGATTTCGATGATCCGGCACTGTTCGAGACCTACCTCCGTCTGCCGAGCAGGGCATTTGGACGCGCTTTGTGATTGAGGAGTCTCTCTCTTTCAGCTCAGAGGGGTTATCGATTGAGGGGCTGCTGAGCTACTCCAGCGCAATCCAGACCCCCAGGGCCAAGGTGCTGCTCTGCCCGCCACACCCCTTTTTGGGGGGTGACATGCAGAACAATGTCATCGCCCATTTAAACTCGGCGCTGGCAGAGCAGGGCTACCTGACCCTCTGTTTCAACTATCGGGGCATCGGCAACAGCCAGTCAAGGCGCATGCTTGAGGCCGATCAACAGGCCTTTTGGGATAATTCCCGCTGCCCGGAATATGAATCGGAGATGTATACCGATTGCCGATCCGCCCTGGAGTGGCTGCGGCTTCAACTGGATCGGCAACTCTCCATCCTGGTCGTGGGCTACTCGTTCGGATGCCTTCCGGCACTGAAGATGGCGCAGCAGGAAGATGTCGTCACAGGTTGCGCACTGATCTCACCACCGCTGAACAGATGGCCCATCCCGGCAGAGGATGTGCAATTCAACAAACCCAAAGGACTCTTCTACTCCCCAGGGGATTTTGCCTGTGACAGCAACTGGCTGCAGGGGCTGTTTGAAAGCATGTCCACCCCCAAAGCACTTTGGGAGACAGCGGATGCCGACCATTTTTTTATACAGAAAGAGCCGCTCCTGGGCGAGCAGGTCATTCGCTTTCTAGCCGGTATCTGAGCGATGCAGATCAGCCTGGCCTACTCACCCTGCCCCAATGACACCGCCCTGTTTGGCGCTATCGCCAGTGGTGCACTTTCACTACCCAGGGTTACCCTGAAAACGTATCTGCACGACATCGAGATCCTCAACCAGCATGCGCAGGATGGAGACTACGACATCACCAAACTATCGGTATTTGGCTACCTGAAAAGCCGCAAACACTATCAACTGCTGGATGTTGGCGCAGCCCTTGGTTTTGGGTGTGGGCCGCTGTTGGTTTCAGCCCATGGGCAACGGCCTGATCTCGCAACATGCCGCATCCTGTTCCCCGGCAGACTGACGACAGCCTACCTGCTGTTTCGCATCCTGAACCCTGAGTCACCTATCCAGAATCACCACTTTGCACCGTATAACGAGATTGCCCAACAGCTGACCACAAAAAAGTTCGACTGTGGCATCATCATCCACGAGACACGTTTCACCTACCGACAACAAGGGTTGAAAAGACTCATGGATCTCGGAGAGGAGTGGGAAAGGCTTACACAACTCCCGATCCCTTTGGGTTGCTGCGTTATCAGACATGATCTGGCGCCATCACTCAAGGCGCCCTTTACCCGGCTAGTGCGCCAGGGATTTGATCAAAGAGCGCGGGAGACTGACAAGGTGCCGGACTATGTTCAGCAACATGCCACAGAACTGGAACCCTCAGTCATCAATGAGCATATTCGCCTCTACCTCAATGACTATAGCCGTGATCTGGGGCAGACAGGAAAGCAAGCCATTCAGGCGCTGACCCAAAGAGCGGAATCTGCCGGACTTCTGGATGAATGCACAGGGGAAACAGCATGAGGCCTGCAGAGAACAGACCGACTGTAGCCCTGGTCTTCGCCACTCAAATTGAGGCAGAATCGGCAATGCAGCGTCTTCAGGCCAAACCTGTAGATAACTTCAGTAGGCTCTTTGCCGGCCGGCATCCCGGATCAGCACAAAATATATTGATACTGTTAACCGGCATGGGACCAAAAGCGGCATACCTGGCGATGAACTCACTATTAAACGCACAACCCGTCTCAAAGGTGATCAATCCAGGTGTTGCAGGATCATTGCATTCTCATCTACAGATTGGCTAGCTGAGCACAATCGAATGCACACAGATAGAGAAGCCTTCCACAGAGGAGTTTCAGAATTTGGATCAAATTACCCTCTGCCCCCTCCCCGACCTGCCTCAACGCCGTTTGATAAGCGTTCATACCCCCGTGTTTAACGATAAGCACAGAACAAGACTGGCAACCGATGCCGATCTGGTTGATATGGAGGGTGCGGCAATTGCATGGGCCTGCCATCAGCACCATATCCCTTGTCAGATGATCAAAGGCATCACTGATTCTGCAGGTGCAGATGAACGAGAAATGCTGCATAAAAACCTCCCTGAAGTCAGCGACATGCTCACAACAGCGCTGTTTCAACAGGAGGATATTTTTGTCTCCTGAACGCATCAACCGAGATGAGGCGCTCTCCCTTTTTAAAAGCAAAGCTACAGAAGATCAAATGCATGTGGGCAAGCTGGCCGACCAGGTTCGTGAGGCGCGGCACGGGCGCCGCACCACCTTCGTCCACAATCTTCAACTCAACCCCTCCAACGTCTGTGTGCGCGACTGTGATTTTTGCGGGTTTGCGGTACTGCCGGGGCAATCTGGCGGTTATAGTCTGGATGAAGAGAGCATTCTGCAAACTATCAGTGCATCAGAACCATCCGAGGTGCACATCGTCGGCGGATTGAATCAGGAGTGGGGATTCAACCGTTCATTGCAGCTCATTGCACGCATTCGCACAGCCTTTCCGGCACTCTATATAAAGGCCTTTACGGCCGTTGAGATCGACTGGTTCGCACATCAATCAGACAGCACGATCACCGAGGTGCTTGGCCGGTTGAAAGCCGCAGGACTGGACTGCCTGCCCGGTGGTGGGGCCGAGATCTTTTCAGAGCGTATCAGAAACAGGCTCTTCCCCCGCAAGATTAATGCTAATCGCTGGCTGGAGATTCACGCAGCGGCGCATGCTCTTAACATACCCAGTAATGCCACCCTGTTGTACGGCCTGGATGAGACCCTTGAAGAGCGCCTGGATCATCTCTTCCGGCTGCGTGAACTACAGGATCAAACCGGTGGCTTTGTATCCTTTATCCCCCTGCCCCTGCAAACAGAGGGGGAGAGCAAAAACAGAATAACTCCACTGGATAATCTTACCGTTATCGCCATCTCCCGCCTTGTTCTGGACAATATCCCCCACATAAAGGCCTACTGGCCCATGCTGGGGTTATCTACAGCTGCTGTCGCCCTCTCCTGGGGAGCGGATGATCTGGATGGCACCCTAGGGCTGGAAAAGGTGGCTCATGCATCCGGTGCCGATACCCCAAGGGCCATGGCAAGCAATTAAATGGTTCGATTAATCAGGGAAGCCGGTTATGAACCACAAGAGCGCAACGGGAGTTACAGGTGAGCAACCTGATCGGGATAGTCCCCTACATCAACATGCGAGCCTACTCATTGGTGCCGCCACCCGCTGACTGTAAGTTAATACAGCTATCGCCTAAACAGATGATTCAGGCATTCAAGAATGGCACGCTAACCGCAGCAGCCGTTCCCATCGGCGGGCTTTGTGAAATTAAAGGAAAATATACCTTTCTCTCCTCCTTCGGGATCAGCGCCAGAGGGTGCATCGACAGCGTACTGCTCTTTTCCCGGCGCCCCTTTGATCAGCTGGATTCCGGCTGCTCAATTACCCTGTCGGGCGAATCAGCCACATCCAACCACTTGCTAAAGCTGCTGCTGGGATATGAGCTGGGCTTTGATAATCTGCCCTGTTTCACTCCCCCAGGCGAACAGAGCGATGCAGAGCTGGTGATTGGCGATGCCGCCTTGCAACGCCTGCACCATGCCCCTGCTCCCTATATTATCGACCTCGCACGATGCTGGCAGGAGAGGCACGGCCTGCCTTTTGTCTTTGCCCGCTGGATCATCAGATCCGATGCATCGGCAGCATTACAGCAATCACTATCAGGGTGGCTGGAGTCTGTTTCAGCCTCTCGTGATCAGTGGCTGCCTCAAGTGGCGCAGGCCGCCGCCGCACAGCTCGGAATAACCACAGAGGCCTGTGAGGCCTATCTGCATCGGGTTCACTACCGGATCGACACGCCGGAGCAGCAGGGGCAGATACTGTTTCAGCAGGAGGTGAAACGGCATGGACAGCTATCCCCCTCACCCGCTTTGGACAGACTAAGAAGTACAGATTCGTAATAGACAGGCATGCATTCAGCACACAATAAAAGCCAACGCCTCAACCGGGCTGAGGGTATCAAACTGATTCAGGAGATGCCTCTGGGTCAGCTCATGCGGCGCGCCCATGAGATTCGAATGCAATATCATCCAGCGGCGCGGGTTACCTACATCTGCGACACCAACCCCAACTACACCAACGTCTGCACCACACGCTGCCGCTTTTGCGCCTTCTGGCTGGCCAACGGTTCCCGTGATGCCTATACCCTGAGTCCAGCCCAGCTGGCTGAACGCATATCCAGTGCCGCCCGTGTGGGAGCAACCACCGTTCTGCTTCAGGGCGGGCACAATCCCCGGATGATGTTGACAGACTGGCTGGCCTATATCCAGGCCATTCAAACAGCCGTTCCGGATATTCACATCCACCCCTTTGGGCCTGCTGAAATTTCCTTTATGGCAGAAAATGAAGCCATAACCACACAAGCCATCCTGCAACAGCTCTGGGATATCGGCATTCGCACCCTGCCCGGTGGTGGAGCAGAGGTGCTGAGTGACCGGGTGCGCAGCGCCATAGCCCCTAAAAAATGCAGCAGCCAGCGCTGGCTCGAGGTGATGTCACAGGCCCATAGGATTGGATTTAAGACCACAGCAACGCTGATGTACGGACACCTGGAGAGACCGGAGGATATTATCGATCATCTTCTGGCCCTGCGTAACCTGCAGGATCAAACCGGCGGATTTCAATCCTTTATCCCCTGGTCTTTCAAACCCGGCAAAACACCCCTGGGGCGACGTATACGCCAAACCGCTTCGGCCCAGACCTATCTGCGCATCATCGCTGTAGCCCGCCTGATGCTGGATAATTTCTCACACATTCAAAGCTCCTGGTTCAGCGAAGAGCGCCAGACCGGGCAGCTTGGACTATTGGCCGGGGCTGATGATTTTGGCGGTCTGCTGATAGAAGAGAGTGTGCTGGATACCGCTGGCCACTCACACACAATCTCCATTCAGGAGCTTGAACAGGATATTCGCGCCATGGGTTTTAAACCCGTACGCAGGGATTCCTGTTACCAATGCATGGCAAGCTAATATTGATAATATACTCACTCATCCCCAAAGCAGATTACACGATTTTTTCCACTGTTTTTGGCTTTATAGAGCGCCTGATCCGCCTGATCGACCAGCACTTCAGCAGACTCAAAAGAGCCGGAAACCTTCTCTCCGCCCGTATAGATAGAGACCCCGATTGAGACCGTGACCTGCAGCTCCTGCCCATCATCCAGCGTGACAGTCAACTCTGCAATGGCACTACGGATACGTTCGGCGATCTCCAGCGTGACAACAGCATTGCTATCAATCAGTAGTACCGAGAACTCTTCACCACCAAAGCGGGCAAACACATCTGTCCCACGCAGTTGCTGTTTAGCAAGAAATGAGATCTCTTTCAGCACCTGATCACCGGCGCGGTGGCCATAGGTATCATTGACCCGCTTGAAGTTATCGATATCCAGCAGCAGGCAACCCAACAGGCTCTCCTGACGCTGGACGCGCATAATCTCCTCACTCAGACGTTGATCAAAGAAGCGCCGGTTATTGATGCCGGTGAGAAAATCAGTCAGACCAACACGTTTGAGTCGTTCGTGGTTGGCAGCATTTTCCAAACAGATGGCCACCACGGCCGAGAGACGCTGCAGAAAATCTGTTGCCGAGCCGGTAATAAATCTTTCGCTTTTAACACAGCCCAAATTAAGGCTACCGATCAGTTCGTCATATCGAATCAATGGCATGAGCGCCACGCTGGCTGGTTTTGTCTTTACCGCAGAGAATAAAAATTCATGCTGCTCTGGTCGGTAGGCACCCAACTGAGGCCCGGCGGTTACACCATAAAAAGCATCCAGTTCATCACTGGTAGAGAGAAAAGCCAATGCGGGATGATCTGCCAGCACTACCCCTTCATCCTCCATAATGTGCTGCAGTTCATAGGAGGGGTCTATTAGCGTTAAAGTGACTGCATCCAACTCAAATGCAGTACGGTAATCATAGATGATGGTGTTGATCAACTGAACCAGTGAATTGAGCCGGATAAGCTGTAGTTCCTGCTCCTGAAAGCGACGCATTTTCTGCTCATTACTGCGTGCCTGAGCCAGGAATGCTTTAAGTTGGCGACGCAACTGCTGGTTCTCTGAGTAGAGATCATGACCCAGAGTCTGCTGTTCTGTTTTCTGCTGTTGAAGAGCCAATGCCCGTCTCCTGACAACTGTCGTTATTCCCATAGCGACCGGAAATTACATTTCCTGATAGAAAATTTTAGATTAAGCCGGTTTTTTTGCCACTTGATCCCGCAGATAAACAGGTAGTGCCAGCTCTGCTGCAACGGCTTCGCCAGCCTCATATCCTCGCACAGCCAGTTGAGCTATATCTTGCGCACTACAGAGCAGATCAGCCTCTACAGCCGTTAATTGTTCTCCCATGCGTTGGGTGAGTATCTCACTATAGGCTGCCCAGCCTCTGCCCACACCCCACCAACCATCACCCTCTGGAAGATTAACCAACTCAGGGGCTGCTACCTGCTCTACACCCACCTGTGTTACCAGATTGTCAGCAGCAACCTCATAGGCGGCCCAATAGATCTATTTCATTCGTGCATCAAAGGCTGGCAGGATACGGCAAGCACCTCTCATTCGATAATGACGTTGCGCCAATGCCGCCAGGGTGGAGACGGGAACCACTGGCAGCTGCGCACCAAAGGCGGCGCCCTGAATAACACCTGTGGCAATACGGACACCGGTAAAAGAGCCTGGCCCCCGGCCAAAGGCCAGGGCATCAAGCTGGGTTAATTTTAGCTCGGCCTCTGTCAATAACTGCTCCATCATCAAGAGGATCAGCTCTGCATGCCGTCGCGGTGCGACTTCGTAACGCTCGCTTATTTCGCCATCAATATAGAGTGCTGCCGAGCAGGCCTCTGTTGCCGTTTCAATCGCAAGTAGCTTCATCTTCCGCTTTTCCAAAAAATCGTTGCACCTCGGCAGGATCACGCGTCCGTGCCATAGCCGGCATACTTTTAAGAAAGACATGGCCATAGGGCTTTGAAAGCAGGCGCGGATCACAGATCACTAGCACACCCCGATCTGTCTCATCCCGAATCAACCGCCCTGCCCCCTGTTTTAGCGCGATGGCAGCCTGGGGCACCTGGAACTCCATAAACGGGTTGCCACCCTGCTTTTTCAGCGCATCAATCCTGGCCTGGAGCACGGGGTCGCCCGGTGAGGCAAAGGGGAGCTTGTCGATAATGACACAGGATAGCGCCTCTCCACGCACATCCACCCCCTCCCAAAAGCTGGCGGTGCCTAACAGTACAGCATTGCCAAATTCACGAAACCGTTCCAGCAGCTCGCCTTTGGGTGCACTGCCCTGGACCAGCATAGGGTAGTCGATGCGATCCTCCAGCGCCTCTGCTGCAATCCGCAACGCCCGATGGCTGGTGAAGAGCATAAAGGCCCGCCCTTCACTGGCCTGCAAAACCGGGACGGCCACATCCAATACCGCATCGATGTAGCTCGGCTCCCGTGGATCTGGCATGCCCTTTGGGACAAACCAAAGCGCTTGATTGGGGTAATCAAAGGGGCTTTCCCAGCGTGCGGTTTGAGCCTCGCTCAGCCCCAGCTGTTTCTGAAAATGGGCAAAACTCTCACCCACGGCAAGGGTGGCTGAAGTGAAAATCCAGGCACCCGAATGCCGCGCCATCCTTGACTGAAAGGCATCCGCAATCTCCAGTGGCGTGCGGTTCAGGCGGAAGCTCTGGCGCTGGGTTTCGAACCACCGTATGTACTGGTCACTGCTCTCATCACATATCTGGCCAAGCTGCTGCTCCAGTTGTTCACAGCGGTTCAGGCAGCTGTCCAGACCTTTGCCCCGCCCCTTGACCACCTCCAACAGCTCGGTCAGGCCGGTGAGCTGCTCCCGGGTGTGGTTGAGTGCAGAGACAATCCGGTCATCGTACGTGACCTCTTTCCAGTTGCCACGCCGGATATCCAGACCAAAAGCCAGACGCAGATCACGCACTGATTTGGTGAACGATGCAGACGGGTCTGCAATCTCCTGCATGTCACCCGCTTCCCGCTGGTACTCGGTCTCTGTGTCCCGAGCCAGATCCAGCAGTTGCCGTCCACTGACAGTCAGACCAAAGAAGCTGCTGGCAATCTCCGGGAGCTGATGCGCCTCATCCAGCACAAAGCAGTCCGCACTGGGCAGCAGCTCACCAAAGCCGCCATCCTTGAGCGAGAAATCGGCACATAAAAGGTGGTGATTGATGACCACCAGATCGGCTTCCTGTGCCCTGCGTCGCGCCTCAACCAGATGGCAGGTGCTGTATGAGGGGCACTCCTGACCCAGACAGTTATCCGTTGTTGATGTCACTATGGGCCATATCGGTGAACCTTCCGGGATATGTACCAGCTCTGCAACATCCCCGCTACGCGTCTTTCCCGCCCAACGCTGCACCTGCACCAGATGATCTGCCACTTCGCGCATGCGCGTTCTGCTATCCAGTGCTGCATTTTCCAGACGATGGCTGCAGAGGTAGTTTGAGCGCCCTTTCAGCAGTGCCACTGTGGTGGGAATGGCCAATGCATCTCTTACCACAGGGAGGTCACGGTGAAAAAGTTGATCCTGTAGATTTCGGGTGCCAGTCGAGATGATAACCTTTCGGCCTGATAGTAAGGCAGGCACCAGATAGGCAAAGGTTTTCCCTGTACCTGTGCCTGCTTCGGTAATGAGAACGCCACCCGTTGCTACTGTTTCAGCAACCCTCTCCGCCATCTCCGCCTGTTGGGCGCGGTAGGAGAATTTTTCAATACGTTGAGCCAGCAGACCACTGGGGCCGAAGATATCGGCAATTTCACTCATAATGAGAAAATGTTACTCGGCTTGATTGTTCCAGACCTCTGGCTCAAGGCCATCCTCCTGGGTCCAGGCCAATCGGCCGATGATTTTGAAACGGGCTACAGAGAGAGCGCCGCGTTTTGCGCGACTGCTGCTGGATTTCTTCATGAACTCCTCAATTTCGTCACGCTCAGCTTCGTAGATTTCATAGGGTTCATACTCCTCATCCATAAGCACCAGCACTACGCTGTCCCAGGGTTGGTCAAGCTTGACCTGACCAATCCGCTGCCCGGATTTTGACTCTTCAAAGATGGTGCGGCTTTTAATCTGTATGCGTTTGTTATCCCGCTCTGGATCTATCGCATCGTACCCCCCGACACTGTCCGCCTTAGGGATCAAACCCAGCAGGCGAATCGCATCATGCTCAGCAATCTCACTGCTGATGCCGGGCAGCGGGTTACCCATGGCACGGCGATACTCTGCCGCTAGTCGGCGTGCTTGCCCAATCAACTTGTCTGCGGCATAGACACCCACAATGAAGAACCTCAGGAAATTAAGTTGTCAGGATTGTATCTTACTATAGATGAAAAGAGCAGCTTGAACATCAACAAGCATAACTAAGATACTGAAGGTGAAAGTATTTTTATTATAAAACCAGCCATTTATCGAGCATAGTTTGCCCTGTTCTCAGCAAGGCTGGCCCCCGACATATTGCCGGCACGACGTCTGGCTTTTGCAATCAAGAGCCAGTTATCCCGTCGCAGATCCCTGTCTGCAGCAGCCAGGGCATTTGATTTGGAGGCTAAATCTTCAGCCTGACCATATTGCCTCTGAGTCAAGCGCACCTGTGCCAGTCGGTTCCAGAGATGTGCATTTCGTGGCTCGATCCGCAATGCCCGCTCCATTGTAGCTGCCGCACCTGTCATATCTCCCGCATTTTTTTGTCGCTCTGCCGCCTGCATAAGATCAAACACCGCCGCACTGGTCACCGGCCTGGCCTTAAAACGTGGCGGTGGTGTATAGACGGCGATCTGCACCTCTTGATCATCTGTCACTCGGTGTGGAACAGGCCCACTCCTTTTTTGGGCCTGCATTGGGCGGGGGGCAGGTTGGGTTGATGGGCGGTCACGCTCAGTGACTGGCGCGCCCGCCCGATACGCTGATTCGATACAGCCTGTCAGAAAAACCGGCAATAGAATCAACCCGATAACAATGAATCTATTCATCCCAAAAAACCTCTAGTAGATCACTAAATACTGAACCATTACTTTTGTACACGCAAGAAGCCTGTTCGTTTGGTGAAAACCCGATAATATAGGGCACCTGTATTGCCCCGGCACAATGTGCTTCTGCCCTTAAACCACTGGTTGGATCTACCCATACAATCTCTATCGACTCGGGTGGCAACATCTCTAATGCCATCGGCCGGATGCGCTGCATGATTTTACCCCATACCCGCAGAGCACCTGTACTGCCACTGAGCCCTGCTGACTTGTTATCATCCCGCCCAACCCACACCACAGCGACCTTATCACCACTAAAGCCTGCAAACCAGCTGTCACGCAGATCATCTGTCGTACCTGTCTTTCCAGCCAGATTCATCTGCGGTGAAATATATTGCGCCAACGCACGGCCAGTTCCACTTCGAGCCACCTCTTGCAGCACCTGATTGACCAGATAGACTGCATCGGCAGGCACCGTCTGCTTTACCGTCAGTGGATAGCGTTGCAACTGCTGCCCCTCTGTTGTCAACACCTCACGAATAGCACGCAGTGGCGAATGAAACCCTCCTGCTGCAAGGGTTTGATAGATCTGCGTCACCTCAAGCGGTGTTAACGAAATAGCACCCAGTAGCATTGAGGGGTAGATCTTTAGCGGGCGTTTCAATCCCAGATCCTGAAGCCTGCCAGCCACCTGATCCAGCCCAACTGACATGCCCAGCCGAACCGTGGCCATATTATAGGAATGCGCAAGCGCCTGATGCAGCGGTACGGTACCGTGCGCCCTGTTGTCGTAGTTTTTGGGCGTCCAGATATCGCCAGTACGGTTCTTAACACTCAGCGGCCTGTCCTCTAATGGAGAGAGCAGGTTGTAACGTTCTGGCTGCATCAGTGCCGCAAGATATATCGCCGGCTTCACCAGTGATCCAATCGGGCGGACGGCATCCAGCGCACGATTAAAACCGGCAAAACCTGAACTGCGGCCACCCAGAACAGCCAGCACTTCACCACTTTGTGAACCGGCAATAACAGCCGCCGACTCCAGACCTTTTTTACCAGACCCCAAACGCTTAAGCTGTTCTGCCAGCGCTCTTTCTGCCTGCTGCTGAATCCATGGGTCCAGCGTTGTAAAGATACGCAGCCCTTCAGAGGTGAGATCTTCTTCCCGATAATCTCGATGAAGTTGTCGCCGAACAAGATCCATAAATGCAGGAAAACGGCCACTGCGGCTGCCTTTGGTTCCCGTCACACCCAATGGCGCTGCGGCAGCATGTTGAGCCTCTTGATCCGTGATCAATCCCTGATCGCGCATGATATTCAAAACCAGTCTGCGACGTTTTTTTGCACGCTCTGGATGACGCCTGGGATCATAGTAGGATGGCCCACGCACCAGCGCCACCAACAGCGCCAATCTTGGCAGATCCAGCTCATGAAGTGGGCGCTTAAAGTAGAAATAACTGGCCAGCCCAAAGCCATGAATAGCCCGCTCTCCATCCTGACCCAGATAGATCTCATTGGCATAGGCCTCCAGGATTTCATCCTTTCCATAGCGCCGCTCCAGCAATAGCGCCATCAGGGCTTCATTGGCCTTTCGCCACAAACTTCGCTCACGGGTCAGAAAAAAGTTTTTCACCAGCTGCTGGGTTAAGGTACTTCCCCCCTGCACTACACTTCCAGCCCGAAGATTTGCCCACATTGCCCGGGCAATGGCTTTGGCATCCACGCCAACATGCCGGTAGAAACTACGGTCTTCAACAGCAACCAGCGCCTGCACCAGTTTTTCAGGCAGATCGCTGCGTTTAACCAATACCCGATCCTCATGATGTGCTGGATAAATACTCCCCACTGGTGGAGCATCCAGTCGTGCCAGGCCTACACTTTTACCAGAGACAGTTTTGAGTAAAGAGAGCTGTCTGCCTGAGAATTGGAGATCCAGAATCTGCCCAGGCTCTTCGCCATCCCAGAAAACAAAAGGACGCGTATGCAGCAAAAAACGGCTGCCATTGCGAGAGTAGCTTCCGGCCTGGCGTGGGTATCTGACCTTGGTATAGCCAAGGCGTTTCAGCTCATCCAATAGCTGATCAGCTGTTAATGCAGCGCCAGGATAGAGTTCCAGTGGACGCCCATAGACTCGCGCAGGCACTGCCCATCGCTTGCCTGCAAATTCATGTTGTACAACGTAATCAAGATAGACAGCGTAGACAGCAACAACCAGGCAAGTTAGCAGGCTTGCCTTTATTAACCACCGCCTTAGCCAGGAACCCTTCTTTTTATTATTACGCCGCTTTGTTTTTTTACGCTTTCTACTATTGGAACGTCGTGTCATTGAGTAGACCCAAACACCCTTTTTAAGAAAATAGAATGCCAGAATTCAGAAATAATGATTGAAGGATATGGGGGAAGGTAATGCAGGGCAATACCTGATTTGTAGAAGCGCCCATTATAACGGCAAAGCATCGTCTGCTTAAGGGTAAATATCAAGCCAAGAGACAATGCAACAGATGATCAAACGGCAGAAGCACCCTTCTGCCGCGACCAGCACTATTAAGGTAAATTAAAGAACTATTTCGCCACAGTTTCTTTCTTGACTGCAACTTTTTTCTTGGCTTTACGACGACGTTTTTTAGGCTTTAGAGAGATTTCATACTTTGCTACTGCATCCTTAACCCGGCGAGCAAGAAATCTGCCAACATCTGCTTGAGAAGAGTCCAAAAGTTTTAAAAGCGCATTAACTTTACGATCCCCCGCCTTTAGCTCTTTTTTAAGCTCACGATTCTCATCTTTTGCAGCTTTTAGCTGCTCACGAAGCGATGCAAGAAGATCAGGTTTTTTACTTGCAACTACCTTTTTCTTCGCTGCCCGCTTTTTGGATGCCCTTTTCTTAATTGCCATTAGATACCCCTCATTATGGTTACAAAAAAATGCCAGTCATTCTATTTGGCATACGCAATAAAGATCTAAGAATGTTTTTCAGTATTTCTTTAACGCAAACATCATAAACATATACAGTTACTGCTAATATCAATACTTAAGAAAGAAAATCCCTGTTCCATTCCTTATCAAGATTCTAGAACAACTTTGAAATATGTAAACATAACAAACCAATAAAAAACAGTGTTATCCGCCATTATCAACATAGCACACAGAATTTCAACTATATAAGTAATCTTTTTATACCACCATAAATCAAAGCATACTTAGCAAGTATCTATTTTATGCTTAACTTACTGGTGGTTGATCAACAAGCCAAGCCATAAAATAATACGCAGCCCACTATTGCTAAATATCATCATAAACACCCAAGCAGAAATACCGGCATGCTAAATAAATCATTCCATTTTCAGCAAAAATAACCACATAAAAAACCAACAATGCTAAACTAGCAGTAGACCAACAAACCCAATCATCGTTATGGATGATCAACAAATAGCACATAACAACGCGATGAATTCACCAGGTGACAACACTCTCCCCTCTGCAGCAGATGTTGTATATCTGGATACTGCTGCACGCACTCGTATAGATCTACGTGTCCTTAATGCAATCAGAGATAGTTATCTCATGCATTACACCGACCCAAAAAACACACAGCATTTACTAGGTAAGCAGACTGCCGATGCTGTCTTAAATGCACAATTACAGATAGGCAAAAGTATTGGTGGTAATCCGCAAGGCATTATCTTTGCCGGTGGTGCAGCAGAGGCTAACAATCTAGCCATTTTTGGAGCAGCACGTGCAGCCCCGGAAAAACGGCATCTCATTACTTTTGAAACAGAACCACCATCTGTATTTGCACCTTGCCAGCTGTTGGAATCTGAATTTGGATACACATTATCAGTGCTAAGCGTTGACTCATCAGGCCAGGTCGATACCTCTGAAATTATGCGTTGCATCACTGATGACACGCTTTTTATATCAATATCCTATATAAACAAGGAAGTTGGCACTATTCAGGATATCGCTGCAATAAGCAGTATGACGCAAGTTCATGGTGCCCTGCTGCATTCAGATTGTTCATTGGCTCTTGGTCGAACACCCATTAATGTAAACCACCTACCCATCGATTTGCTTACTATATCTGGACACAAAATACATGGCCCGTATGGGGCTGGCTTTGTATGGGCAAGACCTGGCATCGCCTTTGTAGCCGCATCAGGTGGGAAAAAGACACCACACGGTACGCAATCCTGCAATCTTGATGTCCCAAATATTGTTGGGCTTGGACTAGCTACAGAATTAGCTAGTGCTGAAGTTGAAGCTACATCTGCCACGCTGCAGAAGTTAACAGGCTATTTAAAAAGCAAGTTGCACCAGGCAATCAGCAACATACATATCATAACACCAGAGAATAACGCTGTCCCAGGCATCTTATATCTTTCTATCGAGGGTATTGAGAGTAATGATCTGATCACAGCAGTTGATGGTGTTGCATTTTCAGCTGGACTGGCATCCAGCGTAGGTAAAGCCAAACCAGGCAAAATGAGTCGCGCTATAAGCCTCCCCCCTGAAGCCTCACGTAATTATATTCGTCTAAGTCCTGATAAAGATTTAACACGGGAAGCAATTGACACAGCAGTTACTCGTCTTGCAGATGGCATCAAAGCACTGCGATTAAAACCCTAAACATTCAGAACATTAACCCAGTACTCTATTAAGGTGCTAAAACCCATTTAACGAGACTTCTTTGCATATTTTCTTTGTGCTTCTGCAATATATTTCTGGAGAATGGTTTGCTCTGCTTTGGATAGCTTGCAAAAATGACCACCAAAATTCATACCTCCACCACGAGCATTATCGCGCACAGCATCTACTTGCAGTGTGAATTTTATATCGCCCCTCTCTGGCAATGTAATCACACACATTTCCAAAGTATCACCACAAGATAATGGCACTTTATGATCCAATATCACACCAACCCCCCCTGCTGAGAGATCCAGTATAAAGCCGCGCATTGAAGGAATCATGCCGCTACCCGGTGAGAAAAAAGGCACATTAGCACCTTTCAGCGAAACACGATAAGACTGGCGTTGTTGTCGAAAATAGAGTGCTGCTGGCATTGCAACCTTATAAAATGCAATATCCGATTTTGATCCTACTCCTATAAGACGGGTCTCAAATCGTAATTCAACGCCATTAACACGCCCCGTCACCTTGGCTTCTCTGTTTTGTAGAAATTGCTTATGCCCTGCTGTTGGAGAAAGCTCATCCAATACAACCAGATCATGATCAGGGTACACACCTATAAGTGCCGTAGTATAAGATTGATCTTGATCACCAATTTGCAGTGTAAGAAAGGCTTTTTTCTTATAGGCTTGATTAAGCAGTGCAATGATCTCTGGTTTTTTAGTAACCAGAAATTTAGATCTTTTTTTAGCATTACCTAAAGGCTCAGCCAGTATTCGTTTAAGTGCTTTAAACATTTATAACAACCACCCATAACAGGACTATATTTTCTCTGCCACAAGCAGAGCAAGATTACGCCACCCCTGCTTAACATTCCCAAGCAGGCCCTCTTCCCGATAAACACGCACACACAAGGGCTGAAACAGTTCAAGCAGCTCATTATCCTTCAGGCGCATCCCAGGATTCGACGGCCCCTCATGACTCACAGCAGTTTGAGTGAATGTCTGATAAAACAGTAATCCTCCTGGACGTAGCGCACCTATCAAGGCCGGCACCAAAGCCCTGTCCAGGAAATGAGTGACTACAATGAGATCAAAACTATCAGGTTTTGGAGGGTGCAGGGATATATTTCGAACCTGAGCATTAACTGTCAGCCCCCTGCTATTGGCTTCAGACCCTACCCTATCTATAGCAACATCTGAGATATCCCAGGCATCTACACTTAACCTGGTTTTCTCAGCCAAGCAAAACGCATTACCACCTCGCCCACATGCAAGATCAAGCGCATTACCGCCCAGTGGCAATAGGTGGAGATTCTCTACCAGCACCTTGGCAGGTTTACCTGCATCATTCGCCTGACTATGACGGCAATTCCATTTTTCCCGAACCTTGTCATCAATAATATCTTTTTGCATCTATAACAGACCGTCTATAAATAGAACCCGCCTTCCACATATCCCTGCACCATAAATGTAGCCCTACAATAAAGCCAAGCCACGCACTAAGTCAGATTTGATATCCTCAATGTCTTCCAACCCTACAGCAACCCTTACCAACCCACCACTAATGCCAGCCTCGCACTGTTGCTCTGGAGAGAGTCTGCCATGCGTTGTGGTCGCAGGGTGCGTAATAGTTGTTTTTGTATCGCCCAGGTTTGCAGTAATGGAGAGCATTTTTGTACTGTCCATCACCTTCCAGGCTGCATCCTGACCACCTTTAACCGTGAATGAGACAATACCACCCGGGCCTTTCTGCTGCTTTATCGCTAATTTGTATTGGGGGTGCGATTCCAGGCCAGGGAAGTAGACCTGATCTATGGCCTGCTGATCCTCCAGCCACTTTGCCAATTCCGTTGCATTACGGGAGTGTGCCTGCATCCGCAGATCAAGTGTCTCCAGCCCTTTTAAAAACACCCATGCATTAAATGGACTCATGCTGGGGCCTGCTGTTCGCAACACACCGTAGACCTCTTCGCCAACAAGTTTGGCATCGCCAACAACAGCACCCCCTACGCAGCGCCCTTGTCCATCAAGATATTTGGTTGCAGAGTGGATCACCAGATCTGCACCTAAAGCCAGAGGTTGTTGCAGTACTGGCGTACAGAAACAGTTATCAACAACCAACAGGCAATCATAGGCCTTGGCAAGATTGGATAACATTTCAATATCAGCCAGGTCAGTCAGTGGATTTGAAGGGGTTTCAACAAACAGCATACGCGTATTGGGACGAATACCTTTCTCCCAACCCTCTATATCTGTCTGCGATACAAAGGTGGTACTAATGCCAAAGCGCGTCAGATACTTCTCAAACAGTACTGTTGTTGTGCCAAATATACTGCGGGATGAGACAATATGGTCACCCGATTTTAGCAGGCCGAGACACACCGCAAGGATCGCAGCCATGCCTGATGCTGTTGCCACGCAAGACTCACCACCCTCCATTGCAGCCAGACGCTGTTCAAAGGTTCTTACTGTAGGGTTAGTGAATCTGGAATAGATATTACCCGGCACTTCACCTGCGAAGCAGGCCGCAGCTTCTGCAGCACTGTTGAAAGTGAAACTTGAGGTTGGAAATATAGGCTCCCCATGCTCTCTTTCATGGGTACGCTCATGCCCTACCCTTATAGCACGGGTCGCGAGACCCCAATCATCATACTTTTGGCTCATGCCTTAACTCCAAAATTGCTTAAATATATGTAATCACACTTCCAGCAGGCATAAAAAAACCCGCTTAGCTATACAGCAAAAGCAGGTAGTTCACACTCGCTTTAGCTGCATTTTTATAGCGCCCGCAATCAGAGACAAATCAGCGCTTGGAAAAAGAGTAGAGCCGTTGGGCTTCATTGTCAAGGCAAGAAGCCCTTCAACCTAGAATCGGCAGTTGACCGCTCCATTCTGATACTAAGTTACTAATATGCAAGCCATTGAGCTCAAGTACCTTATTCGCCTGCTGAGTGAGTCACGCTACGGAGCGGATTGCACGCTTGCGGCGGCGCATGGCTGCGTTGCAACTCCTTGGAATAGAACAACTATTCTACGTCGTTGCGCCTTGCCCTGCACCCCCGCAAGCGCACACTCCACCCCGCC
>JAJRZI010000068.1 GCA_024275295.1 Gammaproteobacteria bacterium
GAACAAGGAGCAATATACCTGGAGAAAAGGCCTGCATCTCAGCAGAAAATGTAATTTCCCGAACCAAAATTTTGGAGGCGGGTATCGAACCGACACAGAGTATTTCTGCGTCAGACAGTTAAACCCGACAGACTCCTAGCAATGTTTCTACACCAAACTCTTTTGCCGCTTTGAGTTTACTTTTGTCTCTGATCAGTGCTGTTACAGAATGACCAAGCGCCAATTCAAGTTTTGCTACACGATGACCTATATCTCCAAACCCAATGAAAAATGTTTGCATGCTGTACCTGGTTCCCAGTTGTCTGAAAAGCAGGTTACCCCGTTCCAAGTAAAAAGAAAATTATGATAGAGATTGATCTCAAATGTTGAAGGTATCAAATCAGGTTATGATTCCAAGCAGTGAAATTGAAATCACGGCAATAAGGGCGCAAGGGGCTGGAGGCCAGAATTTGAATAAGGTCTCTTCAGCTGTGCATCTGCGATTTGATATTAGCGCCTCATCACTACCCGACTTCTATAAACAGCGGCTTTTGATGCTGAGTGACCAACGGATCACCAAGGAGGGCGTCATAGTCATTAAGGCGCAAGAGTTTAGAAGCCAGGAGAAGAATCGGGAAGATGCCCTGGCTCGACTTCTGTCACTGATTAAAGGTGTTGCTATCGTTCAAAAGAAGCGTAAACCGACAAAGCCATCTCGTGCATCTCAAAAAAAACGAATGGATCGCAAAACCAAAAAAGGACAACTGAAGAGCTTGCGAGGAAAAGTTGATTATTAGTGTATAGCGTCAACAGCTTAGGAGTGCTCAAAATGAGGTTTAACTTTACTCTGCCCCAAGTTATTTCGGTTTGCGCTCCTTCATGGTCGAGAAATCCAGATTGGTGAACAATCCCTGTCCATGGAAATAGCGGGCCAGCAGGGCATTGGGAATCTTCCGGAAAAAGTCTTTGGTGGTGTAGTGCCGGGCTATGTGTTTCTCCAGAACCAATGTGTAATCAATCCCTTGGATTATATGGGGCTTTGCAGTACATTCACAGTAAATCGCGAGGGGGAGACGATGGCTACCGCCAAAACAAGCACACTGACCTTTCGTATTGAGCCGGAACTGAAAGAGGCGCTACGCGCAATAGACTGTAAATGAAGGTAACTGACTGATAATAGGCAATAAAAAAGCCGCCCTAGGACGGCTTTGGGGTTTATGTTGGCGGCGACTACCGAATAGCAGCTTTAACTACATGTAATATAACGCAATAAAGCATCTGTCTTGTTGCGGTTGCCCCCAGAGTTGCCCCCGTGTGCTATATGTTTCCACTGATAATTTGCGAATATCTTAGATCCAATCCTCTATTGATTCACCAAGCAAATTAAACCGCTGTGCCATCCCTGCAAGTGACATAGACACAAAGGCATCATGTTGGGCAGTAAGTTGCTCAAAGGTTTTCCAGTGCATTCCTTTCGGCTTCCCCCATCCATTGCCATTGAGAATGCCTGGTTCCCAATCGAGCTTTTCCCTGATTTTGTCTGCACGGCGGGCGGCTCTGTCGTAGGGAACTTCTCGTTGACTGTCGTAGGCCAACTGGTAGCAGTGACGGCAAGCAAATATTCCACCTCCATAAAGGATGGCTACCCGCCGCCCACAACCTCGGGCGGGACATAGAAACCATGGGCGTTGCCCGCCAAGGTGGCAAGGTGTCCAGTCCAGATAAACGGGGTAGCTTTCATCTTCCCATTCTTCTTCCCCTCGGTTTCGGTGCCGATAGGTGAGAATCACACGGCCTGCTTCAGTTCGCACTCGGATGGAAGCGACAACTTCCCCATGGCGCGACCAGTTCCAGCCAAATGCTTGGCTGGGTGTTAGTAGTCCATCCCGTTTCCAGCGCCGCACATCAAGTGAACGGTAGTCTGTTGTAGTGTCTTTTGCCCCAAAATGCCAGCGTCTACCGCTACCCATTCCGCCCATGGTCGCCTCCAGATTATTCCGAAATCAATTGAAAAGTTGCACTTTTAATCTTCATTTCTTAGCTTCTGCGATTGGTGCTGCTAAGTAATGTTCACAATATCGCCGGTCACTGCCCCACAAACCGGCAATGGCTTCAGGTTCACTTTTGGTGCAATGACCAAGGTGAGGATGTTCAATACGTTCATAATGAGTACAGTTTCCGCAAGTGATTGGTTCATTGCGGATGATAGGTTTAGGTACTTCTTCTGATCGTTTCAGAAAGTACCGGCGGGTGTCTAAGTTCTTGCGGCATGAGTCCAATACGTCAGCGATAATGGCCGTGTCTGTTTCTTTAATATGCGCCAGCCATGCCCGGATGTTGTTTTCTTCGTTTGGTAAAAGTTCAGACGCCTGTTCAGTTCCCTCTGCGACAGTGACAGTTGCGACTGGTGCGACAGTTGCCGGTTTCTTAGCTTCATATGTCGCAGTTGTCGCGGGTGTCGCTGTCACAGCACGGGTAAGCCCACCTTTATGGATCAAAGCTGATAGGGTCATTGCATACCCATTTCCAGCAATACTGGGTTGATATGAATCTCTTTGCGCCTGCCTTCCTGTACCAGCCGTACCCTGCCACACTCCACCAGTTCTGCCAGAGCAATATCAAGCGTGCCTTTCTGACGTAGGTGCCCCGGTGTTACGTTGCGCTGAACTTCCCGACGGGGGACGATGTTGCTCTCTTCTCTCTTGCTGTAGCCGATTAACCAGCTATCTAGTCGTACCGCATCGGCCTGTTCTTCAGGCAGAGCCAATTCGCCATAGAAGCGCCGGGCTTCGTGTAGATGCCAGGCTGCAATGCGTGAAGCCCCTTCAAATGCTGAAAGTCCTACGGCACCACCCATGCCATGCTCAAATAGTTGGAACAGACCAGCTATTCTGGCCGCGTTATCAGCGGTTTTGCTGGCCACATCTCGAACGTCGTACAGTTCTCCACCAGACCGCAGTTCACCTTCAATGGCATCATGAAATTTCACCCATGCTGCCTTGGTATCTGAAGCTAGAGATAAAATGACTGGAGACAATGCACCCTCTTCGTCAATAGGGGCATCCTGTTCCAGAATCTTTGCAATGCGCTGATTAAACTTTGCCAGTGCAGGCCAATTATCCGGTGGGTCAGTAAATAACCGATGGCCTTGTGTGGATTCAGGCCAAGCGACAAGAAAGCGGGCAAGAAACCCCGTACCCCGTGCCAGACCACCAGACCGATCAAAGAAACTGCGCAAAGTGGCTTCCTGAACCTGCAAAGCAATGGTTAGCCGTGCGCCGCGAACCGTGAATGATTCAGAAGTGCGCCGTTCAGTGGCAATATCCGCACCGTCCCAAAGCTGGTTTAGTGTTGCCAGATTACGCATGACTGAATCCTTGCCCATGCCATGCGCACCAAATACTAATCCGGCCTCACTTGATACCACCCCACCTGACGGCCAACCCATTGCCAGATTCCATTTCAGAGCTTCGGGTGTTGCATCGCCATAAATTAGACGTGGAACCCGTGGCGGTTCAGGTTTGTCATGTTCAAGATTGCGTAGCGCGGCTTCCTGTTCATGAGCAAACTTCCCCGCTTTGGCAAGCTGGCGGATTTTTTCTTTGATACCGCCACGCTTTGCTTCCCAGGCATCCATTGCCACCTTATGGTCTTTTATTAACGGTTTTGCTGTTTCGGCTTGATTGGCTTCATAGTCCCGAATCGCCTGCATAAAGAAGCCATCACAGGTTGATTTGCGTTCGCCAGAGTCAGCGATAGTCAGCAGGAACAGACCAACCGGCCCAGATAGCTTTTCCGCTCGTTTCACATCGGCATGTGCCTGCACTGCCAGCGATAAGGCCGCCAGTGCGCTTGAGGCAATGAGTGGCAAAGGTGCCTTGGCAAATGCGTAAACCTCCTTTACAGCGGCGCGTATCGTGTCAGGGAGTGCATCCAGCGGATAGGGTTCAGGGTCAGTCTTGGCCGTGAGTGGCAGTGGATTAGGCCAGCCGTTTTCATTGGCAGCATTAGCATGATCGGGTTCTGTTGCCGCATGAACTGTCTCGGCTACTGCCTCAAGCCCAAGCAGTGCAGCCATATCGTTAAAATCGGTTACCCCTTCAGGTCGCTGTTCTCCAAACAGAGGAATAGCCACCCTTGCGACAATTGCTAGCGCCGTCGTATTTGCTTTGGTAATACCTGGATTACCTTCGGTGGCTACATCATCATCCGCGCAGATAACCATAGGTAGATCAGGCAGCTTTCGCCGCATAACCTTGGCTACCGGTTCCAGATTCCCTGCATTGAAGGCAACAACGACAGGGTAGCTAGTCGCCTGATGAATGGTTGCTCCGGTGGCAAAGCCTTCAGCAATACACAAGGCTTTTGCGCCCTTGATAGTGCCAATGCTGTAGTAACCCCCAGTAACCAGCCCACCGCTCAGAAATCGTTTACTGCCATCTTCAGCAATGAATTGTAAGGAGCAAAGTTCACCACCAGAACGCACAGGGATAACAATAGCGCCTTTATACAACCGTGAACCATTAGCCATGACTCCTTTACGGATAAGATACGGATGATCTTCATTCGCCAGTGTTGCTACATTCCAGATAGACACAGCTTTTTCGGCTGCACCGGCAACTTGTTGCTGGCGTTCCGTCTCTGCGCGTTTTCGTGTCTCTTCGACACGACGCATAAATGCCGCCCGCTCAGTCTGTGAAAATGGCTTTTCTCGTTGTGCTTGCCAGTTCTTAGATAAGCCAGTAGACCAGTCACCAAAGCAGCCGCCTAAGCCATCATCAAACAGCTTGCACCAACCAGCGGTATTGCCCTTGTTTTTACCTGTGCCAGGGAAACGGTGCAGCTTACCGGGTTCAATGGTATTGGGCGGTTCCAGACCGCCAGCCTGGATTGCATCACGGAATTGGGAAAGTGCATCATTCATTATTTTGCTCTCCACAGTGAACAATCCACTCAGCCAAACGAATGGGGCACCAGCCCCAAACAGCCAGGGTTAAAACAATGGGTTTTAGATGGCCAGTAAAGCGGGTAAAATGGCATTTGATAAAAGCGGTAATAGAGGTCACCTGATGGCAGTCAGCGCGGCCTTTTGTTTTTAGGCTCATGTGCCTGCCTCCCCTCAATGCGCAGCCTTGCGGCTGGCCTCTATCTGCTGTTCCAACCATTCATCAATTTCAGATTCAATCCAGCCAACAGCACGCCCCCCAAGTGATATAGGGCGGGGAAAGCTATCTTCTGAAATGCGTAGATAGATGGTTGAACGGGAAAGGCCGGTGCGGGTTTTAACAGCGGGTAGTCTTAGTATGTTGTGCATGATTCTCAAACCTCAGTAAACGAATTAGGAGTATTCGAGAAAGAATATGGCGTGGCGA
>JAJRZI010000069.1 GCA_024275295.1 Gammaproteobacteria bacterium
CCATCCTAATGAAATATGAATATGAGATTCTGGAAAAAAAGCAGGTTTACAAA
Source organism: Gammaproteobacteria bacterium (assembly GCA_024275295.1). GTDB lineage: Bacteria > Pseudomonadota > Gammaproteobacteria > Chromatiales > Chromatiaceae > WFXD01. The sequence goes on from JAJRZI010000069.1 coordinate 54, forward strand.
GGGTTTTTAACGGTTGACCGCTATCGCCTGCGTCATCGTCTGTTTGCTGGTGGCTGGGGTGAGGAGATTGTGCGTGAAAGGGTTGCGCCGCTACGTGCCTCTTCCGTATTGTTGTATGACCCTCAACGGGATGAAGTTGTACTTATTGAACAGTTTCGCATTGGGGCACTTGAATCCCGTCCTCATGCCTGGGTGCTGGAGATTATTGGAGGCCATATCGGAGCGGGAGAGACCCCTGAGGGAGTGGCACGACGGGAATCGCAGGAAGAGGCTGGATGTGAAGTGCTGGATCTAATGCCGATTTGTGAGTTTGTGGTGACTCCTGGAACATCAGGTGAGTCTGTGCACCTCTTCTGTGGCCGTGTGGATGCATCTAATGCAGGTGGCATCCATGGCCTTATGGACGAAGGTGAAGATATTCGTGTTGAAGTCATGGCGACGGATAAGGCCATGGGTGAGATCTATAACGGACGCATCCACTCAACCACAGGCATCATGGCACTGCAGTGGCTGGCTCTGAATCGTGAGCAACTGCAAAAGCAGTGGGCGTAGTCAGCCGTTATCTGCATCTGGCTCTGGCTGGGTAAAATTAAAGCCTGGCATCTCTTCTTTAGCCTCCTCATCCTCTTCCTTTGGCTTCTCAATCGTTTCAAGGCTAAGCCCCGCGTTATCTGCATCGGCGTCGCCAGACTCGGATAGATTGATACGCAGCCTGAGATTGTTGGGTGAGTCAGCATTTTTGAGGGCTTCATCCAGAGTGATTCTCTTCTCTTTGTAGAGCTTGAAGAGTGCGCCATCAAAGGTCTGCATGCCGATGCCTTCTGATTTTTCCATGATCTCTTTAATGAGGGAAAAATCACCTTTTTTGATCATGTCCTGAATGGTTGAGCTGCCAAGCAGTATTTCAATGGCAGCAGCCCGTTTGCCATCTACAGTGTGTACTAATCGCTGGGATACAAAGGCCTGCAGGTTGGTTGAGAGATCCTGAAACAGTTGTGACCGGCGCTCTTCAGGAAAAAAGTTGATGATGCGATCCAGTGCCTGGTTGGAATTATTGGCATGCAGGGTAGAGATTGCCAGATGGCCGGTTTCGGCGAAGGCCAGGGCATGCTCCATGGTTTCCCGGTCACGAATCTCACCGATCAGGATGACATCAGGTGCCTGTCGAAGCGTGTTTTTCAGGGCATCAGCGTAGGTTAGGGTATCAACCCCCACCTCACGCTGATTTACGATGGAACGTTTGTGTCGGTGTACAAATTCGATGGGATCCTCGATGGTGATGATGTGGTCGCCGCTGTTGGCATTGCGGTGGTCGATGAGGGCCGCCAGAGAGGTTGATTTGCCTGAGCCGGTGCCGCCGACAAAGAGTATCAACCCCCGTTTGACCATAATGATATCGGTCAGTATTTTTGGCAGGTTCAGGTCTTTGACTGTTGGGATTTCAGTCTTGATATTACGTATCACCATGGATACTTCGTTGCGCTGCTTGAAGATGTTGACCCTAAACCGTCCGACGCCAGGTTCAGAGATCGCCAGATTCATCTCCAAGGCTGTATCAAACTCCTTACGCTGATCCTCATTCATGACCCCGTTGGCTATCTCTTTGATTTTTCCAGGTTTGAGCGGTTCCTTCTCCAGAGGACGAAGTACACCGTGAAATTTGGCGCAGGGTGGGGCGCCGGTACTCAAATAGATATCTGAACCATCTTTAACAGCCAGGATTTTAAGGTAGTCTTTGAATTCCATTAAGGCAGTCTCATCTTAATAGTTGATACAGCCTGTAGCGACGGAAACATAAAATACATTAGTGCCATGTTTGACGGGTGGATAAATCAGATGTTTTTTGCTTGATCTACTGCATTACCAATATAGCTGGCGGGTGTCAGTTCTCGTAGCGCCTCTTTGGCGGTTTCCGGCATATCCAATCCATCGACAAAGGTGCGCAGGTCATCCTGAGTAATGCGTTGGCCACGGGTTAACTCCTTGAGTTTTTCGTAGGGCTTTTCGATGCCATAACGGCGCATCACTGTTTGGATGGGTTCTGCCAATACCTCCCAGTTGTTATCCAGATCTTTTTCCAGCTGCTCGGCATTGACTTCAAGCTTGGAGATGCCGCGCTGCAGGGATTGCAGGGCAATGCTGGTGTGGCCAAACCCAACGCCAAGATTGCGCAATACAGTGGAGTCTGTCAGGTCCCGCTGCCAGCGGGAGATGGGTAGTTTGGTAGCCAGGTGACCAAAAATAGCGTTGGCAATTCCCAGGTTGCCCTCGGCATTCTCAAAATCAATGGGGTTGACCTTGTGTGGCATGGTTGATGAGCCAATTTCACCTGCAATGGTTCTTTGCTTGAAATATCCAATGGAGATATAGCTCCAGATATCCCGGCTGAAATCAATCAGGATGGTGTTAAAACGGGCCATGGCATCGAATAGCTCTGCCACATAATCGTGAGGTTCGATCTGGGTGGTGTAGGGGTTCCAGTCAAGTCCAAGAGAGGTAATGAAGCTATTTGCCAGGCTGACCCAATCCACTTCAGGATAGGCACAGAGATGGGCATTATAGTTGCCTACGGCACCGTTGATCTTGCCCAGCATTACAACGGATGCAATCTGCTCGCGTTGACGCCGCAACCGAAAGACCACATTGGCCATCTCTTTGCCAAGTGTTGTAGGGGAGGCGGGTTGGCCGTGAGTGCGAGAGAGCATCGGTTTATCGGCATGCTCCTGTGCCAGCAACTTAATGGAGCTGATGACATCATCAATCTGGGGCAGAATGACCTGGCCCCGGCCCTACCGCAGCATAAGTGCATGTGAGAGATTGTTGATATCTTCCGAGGTGCAGGCAAAGTGAATGAATTCACTGACAGATTCCAGCTCCTGGTTTCCTGCGATCTTCTCCTTCAGAAAATACTCGACTGCTTTTACATCATGGTTGGTGGTGCGCTCAATATTCTTGACCCGGTGGGCATCCTCTTCGCTGAAGTTATCAAAGATGCCGTTAAGGAGGTTATTGGCGTGCTCGCTCAGTGCTGGAACCTCAGTGATCCCCTCATGTGCAGCCAGGGTCTGTAACCAGCGGATCTCAACCATAATCCGGTGTTTGATAAGGCCGAATTCACTAAAAACAGGACGAAGATCAATGCTTTTGCTCCCGTAGCGGCCGTCAATGGGAGAGATAGCAGTTAGGCTGGAGAGTTCCATAGTGTCTGTACTCGAGGCTGGTGGATCAATTTGAGAGCGCCGCATTATACCCAAGATTGGCCACGGCTGGCGGCTAATTATTTGACGGCTTAGCATGTATACTGAACGTTGATCAAAGTTGGTCACTGATAGCGGTTTATGGTGTTCTTAAATGATTAGGCTATTTAAAAAACCCACTTCATGGCGCCTTGGTGTGGCGATGGCGGTTATTACGACCTTGGCATTTATTGGAATGCTGAGTTCTATTTATACAGCTGAAACAGTTCGTGGAGATGCTGGAGCAATCAATCAGGCTGGTGCTTTGCGCATGCAGTCCTATCGTATTCTCTCGGCAATTGATTTGGATCAGGATGTAGGCAGTAAAAATGCCTCAATAGCACGAGCCATTGAGGCTGAACTGTTGGAATTTGATTACCGCCTGACTCACCCTACTTTGGTTGAGATGCTTCCGACTAACTTTGAACCTGCTCAGCAGGTTGAATACAGGCGCTTAAGCCAAAGATGGAACAGTGAAATTAAGCCTATATTTTTAGCTTATGCTGTATCTCGTGGCTATGCGGGAGGCCCACAGGCACAGCACACGGGTAGTACACCAGGTCAACGCAGTAATATCAGACAAAAATATCTCTCATTGGTAAATGATTTTGTTGTTGATATCGATAGTTTTGTCAGCATGCTGGAAGGGGCATCTGAGGCAAAGATTCGAAGCCTGAAGCTGATTATGATCATCTCCCTTGCTTTTACACTGTGTGCTGTACTGTTTACCGTATATTTAGTTACAACAAAGGTTTTAGAGCCATTGGATAGGCTATTGGTTTGTGCTAACAGTGCAAGGCGAGGTGATTTTTCGGTTAAAACCCAGTATACCGCTGATGATGAATTAGGGCAGTTGGGCGTGGCTTTTAATGTGATGTCCGAAGATCTCTCCAAGATGTATGCCAACCTGGAAACCCGGGTGAAAGAGAAGACAACTGATCTGGAGCGCAGTAACCAATCATTAGAGTTGTTGTACAACACGATTAGGCGTTGAAGTGAAGCACCGCTATCTGATGCAACCTATGAAAACCTGTTAAGGGATATTGAAAAACCGCTGGGCTTTGGACCGGGTGCTATCTGTTTGGGGCAAAATGCGCTTACCAGTCAACATGTATTGGCCTCTACTAGAAAAGCGGTAGGTGATATTCCAGATGTTTGCTCTCACCTTAATTGTAATGAGTGCTACGCTGATGGAGCTACCCACGTCTTTAATGCAACTGCAGGTGATGACCAGGTACAACTGATCTCTACCCCCATTAAAGATCAGGATGTACAAGTTGGAGTGCTGTTTATGGAAGTGCCGCCTAAGGGTGAGGTAGAAGAACGGCAAACGCAAATGTTGGAAACAGTGGCGCGTCATGTGGGTATGGCGCTTAATCTTACCCAGCGTGTTACTGAATCCAGAAGATTAGCACTGTTGGAAGAGCGTAGTGTAATTGCACGTGAATTGCATGATTCGTTGGCTCAATCATTATCATATCTAAAAATCCAGGCAACACGTCTGGATATGACTATTGCCAAACCCAATACAGAGCAGGAAGTTCAAGTCATTATAGGTGAAATGCGAGAAGGCATTAGTTCGGCATACCGCCAGTTGCGAGAGCTGTTAACAACCTTCCGTCTTAAAATGGAAGGTCGAGGGTTAATTAAAGCTGTTGAGAAGAGTGTTGAAGATTGGCGTGCACGAAGTGAGATTAATATTACATTGGAAAATGAGTTAGAAGGATGCCAGCTCAATGCACACCAAGAAATTCATGTTATGCAGGTGGTACGAGAAGTGTTGTCCAATGCGGTTAATCACTCAAAAGCTAAAAATGTTCAGGTTAAGCTACTTTTTGATAGTAGTAATTGCCGGGTCACAATGAGTATTGAAGATGATGGTGTTGGAATATCGGATCTGGCACAGCGCCGAAACCATTATGGTTTGGCAATAGTTAATGAACGTGCAGGCAAACTGGGTGGAGAGATTGAGATGTCTCAACGTGAAGGAGGAGGAACTCGTGTGAAATTAGAGTTCTCGACTGATGCCAGAAATATTGTAGATTTTAAGCAAATGATGTCACAAGAGGTGATTACGGATACGGAAGTTGAAAAAATGTGCTGAATTAAGTGGGCCATATAATGAATGAAAAAAACAGACACACCATTATAGCAATCGATGATCATCCATTGTTCAGAAAAGGTGTTGCCGACCTTATTGCATTGGTTGATTCATTGACCTTGGTGGGGGAGGCGGCCTCTGGTCAAGAGGGGCTGGAATTAGCTGTTAAGCTAAATCCAGATTTGATTTTGCTTGATATGAATATGAAAGGCATGGGTGGGGTTGAGACACTGAAAGCCATTAAAGCTACAGATGTTGATTCCCGTGTCATCATGCTAACTGTCTCTGATAATGAAGAGAATGTTGTTGCAGCATTGCGTGCTGGTGCAGATGGTTATCTTCTTAAGGATATGGAGCCGGAAGATATTCTGGAGCGGCTTCAAATAGCTGCAAATGGTCAGTTTGTAATATGTGATAAATTAACTGAACTACTGGCACATGCCTTGCGTGATGATTCAGCACCAAAAAAACCATCACAAGCTGGATTAACCCAAAGAGAGGAGCAGATACTAAAACTCATTTCCAGTGGGTACAGTAATAAATTGATTGCTCGTGAGTTGGACATCACAGAGGGGACAGTTAAGGTGCATGTGAAGCATCTATTGAAAAAGTTAAATTTAAGATCCAGGTTAGAGGCGGCGGTTTGGGCGGCAAACCGAAAAAAACAGTAGTATGAGCAATTGCGTATATTCAGATGTAGAAACGAAATAGTATAGAGGCTGCCATATACTTAAAGTGGTACACCCATTTCCAGTTCTGTCAATAAAAAGCGGAGTTCATCGGCAAAGAGATTAGAGCCATCTACGCTGCGTCCCAGACGCCCCTGCTCAAGGCGATAGCGTAGGGCTTTCAGAAAAGTCTCTTCTGGCTCCCACTGGCCGGTCACCCGCCCCATAGAGTCATGACTGGCATTGACCTCATATAACCCTCCGTCTTGACGAAACAGCACGAAGGCCTCACCGCCGAGTTCATCATGCATGTAAGTTGCCAGCAGAATGGTTACGTTTGCCAGCTCATGCGTCAGCAATCCAAACTCCTTTTTCAACAACTCCATATCTCCACCATGCCATTCATTGAGAAAGATGTTGCTCTGGTAAGTACCCATTGTCAGTCCATAAACCTATATCAATCAGTTAAACCTTTTGTATCTTAGTCGCTCATGCTATGGCTTGGCTGATTAATTGAGGTTAAAAGTTGCCCATATCGGGCAGTGGTCAGAAGGTTTCTCCATACTTCTAATATCGTAGGCTATTCCTGCGTCTGTACAAAGCTCCATTAACGGCTTTGTTGCAAGGATGAGATCAATACGCAATCCTCGTTTGGGTTCACGATCAAATCCCCGGCTGCGATAGTCAAACCAGCTAAAACGATCATCAATATCAGGATGCAGCTCACGAAAGGTATCCAGCAGCCCCCAGTCAGATATGCCCTGCAGCCATTTACGCTCTTCAGGCAGAAAGCAGCACTTGCCCTCCCGCAGCCAGCGTTTGGCATTGGCAGGGCCAATGCCAATATCAATATCCAATGGTGCAATATTCATATCCCCTATCACCAGTACTTTGTCATTAGGGGTGAAGTTTTCAGCTAGAAAACTCAGTAGATCGGCATAAAACTTGCGCTTATTGGGGTATTTGGTTTCATGGGCACAATTCTCCCCCTGAGGAAAATAGCCATTGATGACGGTGATCTTATCGCCTGTTGAGGTGCTGAAGGTGCCTGCAATCAATCGCCGTTGAGCATCATCATTTTCATCGGTCGGAAAACCTCGTTGCACTGATAATGGCTGCTGCTTTGATAGCAGGGCAACGCCGTAATGCCCCTTCTGCCCATGATAAGCAGCATTATAACCCAGCTCCTCAATGGCGGCTTGGGGGAATTCGGCATCCTGCACTTTTGTCTCCTGGATACCGATAATATCCGGAGCGTATTTCTCTTTAAGCGTTAAAAGCTGATGGGGACGAGCACGAATGCCATTGGTATTGAATGAGATGATTTTCATTGTTATGGGTGATGCAGAGTTCGTTATTGCTCTGCTTTACCTTGCTCCAGATTTGAAAGTAATTTAATCAATGACATTGAGGCTGTAAAAAAGTCTTCGGTAGGATGTTCATCGCAGTAGATCTGAATACGCCGCATTGCCCCTGGTACCTCAACGCCACGCAGCATATCCTCACCCGTTGCCAGATTTAGCCCTGAAACAAAGCCGGTCAACCAATCACGGTAGTGCAGATACTTCTCAATCTGCGCTTCCAGGCCGGTATCCCAGCCTTCATAGGCCTCAAGATAGGCTTCGCAGGGTTTTACTCCATAGCCCAGTAACTGAGAGGGGGCGGCATTCGCAGAGGTTAGACAAAGCTGAAGAAGCGCCAGCAGTAGTATTCGTTTTATCAAGGACATCGCTAGAGATTAATCATTCCAATCCAGTCTATTTGGTCTTATTGTGGCATAGCGTAGCCCTGATGTGCCAGCATGACTAATGGATAGAGAATCAGGCAGGAAGGAAAAAAGATGGATGCTCTACTTTTTGCGAAACCAGAATTTAAATAGCAACATTCCTACTTAACAATTGCACATCAGCAATGAGGGGGAGATTACCCGCATGCAATCCTTAAGACAAAAAGCAAAACATCCATACAAAGGAGGAGAAATCAGTCCTGGTTCCCGTTTGCATACAGCTGGGGGGAGTAATTTGGAAATCAAGCAAGGCAGTCAATATATCTGCCAAAGAGATCTCATCACCATTTCGTGGGCCAGTTTACCCTAAATAGCCCTATGAGTAATGTGGTCTATTGTCGCATGCCATAGTATTTTAGAATTGAGTGCTGAGTGTATAGAGGAACCTATCTGGTAGAGCATCTGCTATCATCATGTTACTGAACTGATGCGCCAATATTTATTGGCTCATGCTGTCGCCTGCATTTGGTACTAAGTTACGGAATAATAATGGAATTGAGGTATACATGAAAAAGACATTGGCTCTATGGAGTCTCTTTGTGCTGCCTGGGTTTTTGCCTGTTTATGCGTTGGATTTGATTCAAACGTATGAGCTGGGGCTGCAAAATGACCCTCAGTTACAGGTCATGCGTGCGGAACGTGATTCAGTGCGTGAAAGCCGCCCACAGGCATTGGCGCAATTGCGACCCACGCTTTCAGTGAGTGGTGATGTTAATCGCACCCATAGTAATGTCAAATCCTCCTCAAGCAGCATGGCATTTAGTGCCTATAGCATAGGAGAGAGTACCTCTAATAAGACGGTATTTTCATTGAGCCTGAGCCAGCCCCTCTATCGCAAAGACTATTGGATCCAATTGCAGCAGGCGGATAATCAGATTGCCCAGGCTGAGGCCAACTATGCCACAGAGCAGCAGGGGCTGATCATGCGTATCGCCCAGGCCTATTTTGATGTGCTTTCAGCGCAGGATACCCTCGGTTTTACGCATGCGGAAACGAGGGCAATACTTCGACAGCTTGATCAGGCGCAGCAGCGATTTGATGTGGGGCTGATCGCTATTACGTCAGTGCATGAAGCGCAGGCGGCTTATGATAAAGCCAGGGCAGATGAGATTCAGGCGGAAAATGAGCTGGGTGATGCCTGGGAGGCGCTGCATGAAATTATTGGTAGCAGTGAAAAGGTATTGGCGTTATTGACAGCCGATTTGCCATTGAATATGCCAATACCGGATTCAATAGATCAATGGAGTGATGCAGCGCTGCAACAGAACCCAAAGCTTGTGGCGTTACACAGCGCCACGGCGGTAGCGCGGCAAAATATTGAGCTGCAGCGATCAGGTCACTATCCCACATTGGCTCTTGTGGGTTCGCATTCAATTAGCCGAAGCAATGCTGCACGTGCCTCGAATACAGATGCCAGCAGTATCGGATTACAATTGAATGTGCCGCTTTACCTGGGTGGTGGCGTAACCTCGCGCACCCGGCAGGCACGTTTTGACTTTGAAAAGGCACAACAGAATCTGGATAGAGAACGCAGGGCTGTTAAACGGCAGGTTCGGGATGCCTATCGTGGTGTTGTTTCAAGTATCAGCCGTGTAAAGGCGCTGAAGGCAACCACAGTCTCTGCAAAGAGTGCATTAGAGGCAACGGAAGCGGGTTTTGAAGTGGGGACAAGAACGATGGTGGATGTACTGGCAGAGCAGCAAAATCTCTATCGGGCCCGTCGTGACTACTCCCGTGTACGATATGATTATATTCTGAATGGTCTGCGGCTTAAGCTGGCGGCAGGCAGCTTGTCACGGGCTGATCTTGAAAAGATAACCCCTTGGCTGAACTGAGAAAAGAGCTGCTTATAGGTGTGATGCAGGTCTCTCGAATTGACCCGTAACTATCCTGCTTCGGGTGTATGTTGAACCGCATTCCCAGCAACTTATAGGTAGTCAAAGGGAAGCACTCTTATGGCTCGAAATTGCCTATTTATTGATCGTATAGCTGTATGAGTAAAAATATGATGATTTTTTTACCAGAAAGAGTAAAAAACAGTAGATTATTGTGTGTAATTTGTATATGTTACGGCTCAGCAGCTTTTGTTTAGTAGTGGTTCCGGCAGTACCTTGCAGTATATACAGCAGAACCTTTCGTAATTTCTTAACAATCTGCATGTTTGTACTAAATCATATATATAGAGGTAATCCAGAATGGCTACAGGCACAGTAAAATGGTTCAATGACAGCAAGGGCTTCGGCTTTATTGCTCCTTCCGACGGCAGCGATGACGTATTTGTTCATCACTCAGCAATCCAGGCCAGCGGCTTCAAATCACTGGCTGAAGGTCAGCAAGTGACATTTGATGTTGAACGTGGCGCTAAAGGACTGAGTGCGACTAACGTGGTTCCGCAATAGTTCGGATCTCGTTTAAGACACAGCAAAAACCCCGCAATAGCGGGGTTTTTGCTGTCTGGGGGATTATTATTGCCATGAGCGATGCATGGTATCTACCCATATCATACTGAAACCTCAGTATTAAGTGGGTTGCATGCTGCGCGGTATTTTGTCGCAGTAGCATACAAGTAAGATGCAATAGTGTTTATCATGTGCGGTCGATATGCACAATGAACCAATAAAAGAGTCACACTTGAACAGTATTGCCTCAATGTCACCTGGCAGGAGCCTGAAGGCCCTCTTTTGGCTGCGTACGGTTACAATCCTGGGGCAGCTTTCAGTTGTTGCCTTGGTTAAGCTCAAGCTATCAATGGAGCTGCCTCTGTTGCCGATACTCATTACTATCGGAGTGCTGGCACTATGGAATTTGGCCGCCTATTGGAGGCAAAGCCGGCCATGGGAGACGACTCAGCTTGAGATCTTTATGAATCTCGCTGTGGATGCTACAGCCTTGACCTTTCTGCTCTATTGGTCAGGTGGTGCAACCAATCCCTTTGTCTCTCTCTATTTGATTCCTATCGCCATTGCATCAGCTGCATTGAGTGCCCGCTATATCTGGCTGACCTCCTTGATGTGTATTATCTACTACTCTTTTCTTATGCTCTTCTATACGCCGCTACCCCCGATCCATGGTGATTACAGCAGTGATTTTAATGCTCATATCTTTGGGATGTGGGTGAACTTTATTCTGAGTGCTGTGTTGATGGCAACCATTGTTGCAGGTATATCCCAAGCAATTCATAGACGGGATAAATTATTAGCGAAGGCAAGAGAAGAGGTGTTGGGCAGTGAAAAAATTGTTGCTATGGGAACCTTGGCAGCAGGCGTGGCTCATGAGATCAGCACGCCATTATCAACCATGACGATGATTACTGATGAACTTCTGCATCTGCCTGACCCGGATCAGCTGCTTCATCCTGACCTGATTTTGATGCGCAAGCAGATTGATATCTGTAAGGAACGTATCAAAGAGCTGTTGGATCATGCAGGTCATACGCGAAGTGAAGGTGGGTATGCAGTGCCGCTACGCCAGTTTATTGATCGAATAATTGATCAGTGGCAGGTGATTCGTCCTGAGATTGAATGCAGTACATCTGTTAATGAGCCATTTCAGAATCCAACAATCCTGGCGGAGCAAACCATTGCCCAGTCGATAACAAATCTGCTGAATAATGCAGCTGATGCTACTCTTGAAAAGGGTAACAAGCAGATTGCGATCAACCTGTCCAACATGCAGCAGGAGCTGAATATCCAGATTGATGATGAAGGTTCTGGTATAACCCCGGAGCTTGCGAACCAGATAGGAAAGGTTCCCTTCTCAACCAAAGCGTCAGGTTTTGGGATTGGGCTGGTACTTTCAAATGCCAGCCTTGGGCGTTTTGGTGGTGAGGTGACCCTTTCCAATCGACCAGAGCAAGGGACGCGAACTGAGGTCAAACTCCCGCTGAATAATCTAATCATTGAGGAAAACAGAACCCATGAGTAAAAGCCGTTTTCTGATTGTTGATGATGATATTACATTTTGTGAAGTGCTGGAGCGTGCTTTGGTACGCCGGGGCTACAAAGTGGAGACAGCTCATAATGCAGAACAGGCGCTTAAACGTGTTGAAGCATTTCAACCAACCCATGCGGTTATTGATCTAAAGCTGGGAGAAAGCTCAGGCCTGCACCTGATCAAACCCCTGCTTGAAATGAATAAGATGATTAAAGCTGTGGTATTGACGGGTTATGGCAGTATCCCTACAGCTGTACAGGCAATAAAAGAGGGGGCGGTGAATTATCTGGCAAAGCCAGCGGATGTTGATGGTATTCTTGCAGCCTTTGAAAAGGCTGAGGATACTCCAGCTATGGAGGCTGAAACTCAGGCCATGTCTTTAAAGCGAATGGAATGGGAGCATATTCAACGGATGTTGGAAGAGAATGATGGCAATATCTCAGCTACTGCAAGAAGCCTGGGCATGCATCGCCGAACCCTGCAGCGTAAACTTCAAAAGCGGCCTGTTAAACAGTAGCTGCATCTGATCCAGATATTGGATTTTTGCCTGGCTGTTCTCAGTATCTGGGGGTGCTGATTTATCCCGCTATCTATAAAAAATCTGCTGTTGGCCGCTAATTAATGTAGTCGAAATATACGCCTGGGATATTGAAATGACAGTGATGAGTCATAGCTTTGCAAGAGAAGGGATGAGGGCAATAGGCTGCTGCACGGCTACCATGCTCCTGTTTGTACTGATATTAAATTGGTCAGAATATGCCATGGCGGTTGAGCGCTTGCGCGTGGTGGCGCTATTTTCAGATAAGGCCATGGTTGAGATTGATGGTAAAAACCGCTTATTGAAAAAAGGTAAAGCCAGCCCGGAAGGGGTGCTTCTGATCTCTGCCGATGCCAGAGGGGCGGTGTTAGAGTTTGATGGGCGGCGTGAGGCCTATGAACTGGGGCGTCATGTGAGCGCCTCCTACAGCAGACCCAAGGTACAAGAGGTGCGGATTTGGCGTGATGCCCATGGAAGCTACACCACTGTTGGTACTATCAATGGGCGCACGGTGAATATGCTGGTGGATACGGGCGCCAGCGCTGTGGCAATGAGTGAGGTGGAGGCGCGACGACTGGCTATTCCTTACCTACTTACAGGTCAGGTGATACGGGTGAGCACGGCCTCCTCAGGTAACATTAAAGGTTATAACGTGCTGTTGGATCGGGTGCAGGTGGGGGATATTCTGCTGCGCAATGTGCGAGGTACGGTTATTGAAGGTAATAGTCCGAGGGAGGTTCTGCTGGGCATGACCTTTCTGGGGCAGCTGCAGATGGAAAACAGTGGGAGCGTTCTGTTGCTGAAGACCAAGTATTGAACCTTACCTATTCATCATCCTCTTTATTTTTCTCAATCAGAGCGTAGGCCGAGTGGTTGTGAATGGATTCAAAATTCTCTGATTCCACAATATAGGCGACTATGCGGTCATCCTTGTTCAGCTCTACGGCTACATCCCGCACCATATCTTCAACAAACTTAGGGTTATCGTAAGCGCGTTCTGTTACATGCTTTTCGTCGGGCCTTTTTAGTAGGCCAAAGAGCTCGCAGGAGGCCTGTGATTCGACCATATCGATGATCTCCTCAATCCAGACAAATGATTGGGTGCGCACCTGTACGGTGACATGAGAGCGTTGATTGTGGGCGCCGCGGTCTGCAATCTGTTTTGAGCAGGGGCAGAGGCTGGTAACAGGTACAACAACGCGGGTGAAGATGGTGGGTGTGCCATCAATGATTTCACCCAGCAGGGTTACATCGTAATCCAGTAGTGCAGAAACGCCTGAAACAGGGGCCTTTTTGTTGACGAAGTAGGGGAAGTTAACCTCAATATGCCCTTCTTCGGCCTCCAGTCGCTCTGTCATGTCGCATAATATATGTTTGAATGACTCTACGCTGATCTCCTTCTCATATTCGCTGAGAATGGCCACAAACCGTGACATGTGGGTGCCCTTGAAATTGTGGGGCAGATTCACGTACATGTTGAAAGTGGCGATAGTGTGTTGCTCACCTTCGCTGCGGTCTTTGACCCGGATTGGGTGACGGATGTCTTTGATGCCAACTTTGTTAATGGCAATGCGGCGGCGATCCTCTCTGCTTTGGACGTCGGCGATAGGTTTGGTCATTCAGGTTTCCTTTGGTTCGGGCTTGGGTTGGCGGGAGAGAGAGGTGTCAGTAACTGCGGCCAACGATGTAATTTGCAATCCAGCGTAGTGGATCGGCTTTTTTATCCATTCCACCCAGGCTGTCCAGTGCTTCTGTAAGCAGTTGTTTAGCGGTATCCCTGGCGCCTTGTAGACCGAGCAGGGCAGGGTAGGTGGACTTGAGTTGAGCCTGGTCTTTGCCCTGGGTTTTGCCCAGTGTCTCGGTATTGCCTTCAATATCCAGGATGTCGTCGCGTACCTGAAAGGCGAGGCCAATGCATTTTGCGTAGTGATCCAGTTTTTGTACAAGCTTACCGTCGTCATGCTCTGTTGCCAGGGTGCCCAGCCGCACACTGGCGCGGATCAGTGCCCCGGTTTTGTGGATATGCAGGTTTTCCAGCTCAGCCAGATTCAGCGCCTCTCCTTCAGCTGCCAGATCCAGCGCCTGCCCACCGGCCATGCCGCGAGAGCCGCTGGCGGTTGCCAGGGTCTGGATCATCTCCAGTCTGGTCTTGGCATTGATGGCCATGGTTTTATCCTTGCATAGCACCTGGAAGGCGAGCGTTTGCAGGGCATCGCCGACCAGTATGGCTGTTGCCTCGTCATACTGTTTGTGACAGGTGGGTCGACCGCGACGCAGGTCGTCATCATCCATGGCAGGGAGATCGTCGTGCACCAGTGAATAGGCGTGGATCAATTCGACGGCGCAGGCTGCTCCATCGAGTTGCCGGGTATCTCCTCCCAGCGCCTTGCTGGTGGCGTATACCAGCACCGGCCGTACACGCTTGCCTCCTCCAAGGGTGGTGTAGCGCATGGCGGCATGCAGCTGTTCTGGAATGATGGTGGTGGCGGGTAACCAGTGATCCAATGCATTTTCAACCTGGTTCTGGCATCTTTTCAGGAATGCCTGTAATTCAGGATTAGTTTGCATCAAAGGGTTCCAGTTCGGCATCGGGGGTGTTGGCGCTGAGGATCTCGACTTTTGCTCAGCATTTTTGAGTGCCTGCTGACAAGTGCGGGTCAGTACAACACCGCGTTCAAAGGATTTTAGAGACTCTTCAAGCGTCAGATCGCCCTGTTCCATGGTCTCAACCAATGATTCCAGTTCATTGAGCGCCTCTTCAAAAGAGGGTGTCGAAGCTTTTTTTCGCGGCACAATTGTATCCAGAACATCAAGAAACAGAGCAGCTTACATTACTGCTGTGGCTGTGGTCAATCGCCAATGGACGGGGCTTGCCGTGGCTGTTTAGCCGTGTTTCAGGATGCGCTGCTTGTCCCGCTGCCAGTCGCGGTTTTTCTCGGTGGTGCGTTTGTCATGCTGCTTTTTGCCTTTGGCGAGTCCAATTTCAAGCTTTGCACGGCCCTTGCTCCAGTACAGGGCAGTAGGCACCAGGGTAAAGCCCTTGCGTTCGACCAGTCCAATAAGTTTGCTCAGCTCGCGGCGGTGAAGCAGGAGCTTGCGTGTCCGTGTCGGGTTTGGGTGGGTATGGGTTGAAGTGGAGAGCAGGGGGGATATGTGGCACCCCAGCAGGAAGGCCTCTGCCCCCTGTATGATGACGTAGCTCTCTTTTATCTGGACACGCCCTTCACGCATGCTTTTTACTTCCCAACCTTCAAGGACAATGCCGGCCTCATAGCGCTCTTCAATGAAATAGTCGTGTTGTGCTTTTTTATTGAGGGCGATGGTTGAGCCGCCAGCCGCACCTTTTTTCTTTGCTTTCTTTGCCATAGGGTGCATTGTAAGCGAGTGGGGAGAGCATAGGTAGCCTGTTTTTTATGATCGGTGTTTCCTTGTTCTGACCGGGCTTTTCGTTGAAAATATGCGGCTTGGCATCAGAGTCGGTTTTGTTGCGCTGAAAAATACCAAAAATATAAATATTGAGGGATATCCTGGAATGACAGAGCGAACCTCCATTCATGGCCACTGGTCATCTCGTATGGCGTTTATTTTAGCTGCGACAGGTTCAGCTGTCGGGTTGGGTAATATCTGGAAATTCCCCTATATCGCGGGTGAGAATGGCGGCGGTGCCTTTGTTTTGGTCTACCTGTTATGTGTGCTCTTTATCGGCATTCCTATCATGATGGCTGAGGTGCTGATTGGCCGGAGAGGGCGTCAGAGTCCGATTAATACAATGCGTACCCTGGCGCATGAAGAGAACCAGCATGGAATCTGGCAGATGATCGGCTGGTCGGGCATGATTGCGGGGCTGCTGATTATCTCCTTTTATAGTGTCATTGCCGGCTGGGCCGTGGCCTATGTCTTTCGTACTGCATCAGGCGCCTTTACCGGGGTGACAGCTGATGGCGCGGCCAGTATCTTTGGCGGACTGGTCTCTGATCCCGAACGGCTCTTGGCCTGGCATACGGTGTTTATGGTCATGACGATGGTTGTTGTCTCCCGAGGTGTGCGCTCTGGTTTGGAAAAAGCAGTGCGTTTTCTGATGCCAATGTTGTTTATCCTGCTGTTGCTGTTGGTGGGTTATGCCATGAACAGTGGCAAGTTTTCAGAGGGGCTTGCGTTTCTGTTTACCCCTGATTTTAGTGCTATCACTGCGGGTGGCGTATTGACAGCCATGGGGCATGCATTTTTTACCCTGAGTCTTGGGATGGGCGCCATTATGGTCTATGGTTCATATCTGCCGAAGCATGTCTCTATTGCTCAGACTACAGTGGTTGTGGCCATCATGGATACTGTGGTGGCTCTGTTAGCGGGTATGGCTATTTTTCCGCTTGTCTTTGCCAACGGGCTGGAGCCGGGGGCCGGGCCTGGGCTTATCTTTAAGACCCTGCCGCTGGCGTTTGGCCATATGGCAGGTGGTACGCTGTTTGGTACACTCTTTTTTCTACTATTAACCTTTGCTGCCTGGACCTCAGCAATTTCACTTATTGAGCCTGCTGTTGCCTGGTTGGTTGAAAACAGGGGGCTGAGTCGAATCAAGGCCGCTACAGCGGTTGGTGTGCTAGCCTGGTTGCTTGGGATTGTAACGATTATGTCATTCAACAGCTGGGCATTTGAGTTTACCTTTGCAGGTGAGGCCAAGAGCAGTGGCCTGTTTGATGTGCTGGATATCCTGACAGCCAATATTATGTTGCCACTGGGTGGTCTTGCGATGGCGATATTTGCAGGTTGGTATATGTCGGAGCGCTCTACGGCTGATGAGCTGAATCTGGGTGAGGGATTGATCTATCAAGGGTGGCGGTTTTTGGTGCGCTTTGTTGCGCCCCTAGCGGTTATTGTCGTGTTTCTGCAGTTACTTGGCTTTATAAGGTTTTGATGAGATGACGGTTATTCATAAAAGTGCCCTGGTGCCCTATTCAACAGCCCAGATGTATGGGGTGATCAATGATATTGAATTGTATCCTGAGTATCTTCCCTGGTGTCACTCATCGCGCATAATCTCACAGACCGATAAAGAGCAGGTGGGCGAGCTGGAGGTGGCACGTGCAGGGATTCGCCAGAAATTCACGACCTGCAATCGCCTTCATCCAAACAAGAAAATTGAGATTCGCCTGCAGGATGGCCCCTTTTCCAAGCTGGAGGGGTCATGGAATCTGACAGAACTGCGCCCCGATGCCTGCAAGGTGGAGCTGATATTGGAGTTTGAATTTGCCGGTAAATTGATCAATTCTGCCTTTGGCCGGGTATTTGGACAGATTGCAGCAACGCTGGTGGATGCTTTTTGTAAACGCCTGCATGAAGTCTATGGCGGGAAGAATAGGTCAGTATGACACGCGCTATCATTGAAGTGGCTTATGCCAAGCCAGACGGTCAACTGATCGTTGAGGTGCCTAATGCGCCTAATATAACGGTGCAGCAGGCTATTGAGGCATCTGGTATTTTGCAGCAGTTTCCAGAGATTGATTTGGCAATCAATAAGGTTGGGGTGTTTGGGAAGCTAGCACCGTTGGATACGGAACTGGTAGCGGGTGACCGGGTTGAGATCTACCGTCCGCTGATTGCTGACCCTAAAGAAGCACGGCGGCGGCGAGCTAAAGCCGCCTCAAAATAAGCTGGACGAAGTGCTAATCATCCTCTGCGGCAAGGCCTGCTCTTTCTAATGTACGGGTAAAGAAGCCCTTCTCTGTGGTCTCATAATCTGGAACCTTGACTACAGTCTCTTTTTTATCCTCTAGTGCATCTGCTGTTGGGGTGGGTCTGAAGTCACCCTCTATCCTGGTAAGTTTGTCGTCTACAAAATAGAGAGATATGTGCTCTTGAGTGGGCGCTTCGCTGCCTTTTTTCATTGAGTAGAAGTAATCCCATCGGTCTTGGTGGAATACATCAACCAGGATAGGGGTGCCCATGATATATTTGACTTGCCGTCTGGCCATGCCGGGGTGCAGTTTATTAATCATCGCTTGGGTAACGATATTGCCTTGCTGAATATCCTGATGATACATCAGTGGCACACCACCCAGGGTGTTGGGGATGGCGTCTCCTACGGCCCTGCCCCAGCCTTTTACCGTATCTACTGTTCCGCAACCGGAAATTAAGAGGCTTGCGCTGATTGCACAACAAATGAGAAGCTTTTGCATTCTGTTAGAGTCACTTTGATTAAAACGAACAGGCTGCAGATCATACCGTATGAGGGTTAAAAAAGACATGATGAGTGGGGAAGATATTCGCAATGCGGGTCTAAAAGTAACCCTGCCCAGGGTTAAGATTCTGGCGCTTTTAGAGCAGTCAAAACAAGGGCATGTGAGTGCTGAGGATGTCTACAAGCTGCTGTTGGATGCAGGCGAGGAGATTGGGCTGGCAACAATTTATCGTGTTTTGACCCAGTTTGAGTCGGCTGGCCTGGTGACGCGCCACCATTTTGAAGGTGGGCAATCCGTTTTTGAGCTGGATCGTGGTGAACACCATGATCATATTGTCTGCATTAGATGTGGTCGGGTTGAGGAGCTTTTTGATCAGACCATTGAAGACCGGCAGCAGGAGATCGCCAGGGAGAAGGGGTTCTCGGTTGAGGCGCATGCGCTGACAATCTATGGATATTGCCAAGCTCCTGGCTGTAGGGCTTCCTAATCTTGTGATTTAGAGACCATCTCTTGTGCATGTGCGAGGGTTTGCTCTGTGATCTCCATGCCACCGAGCATGCGTGCAATTTCCTGAACCCGATCCTTCTCTTGTAGTGGCTGCACTGTGGTGTGGGTGCTTTTTCCACTGCTCTGCTTGCTGATTTGAAGGTGGTGGTGACCTTGTGCTGCAACCTGTGGAAGATGGGTTACGCAGAGCACCTGGCGTGTCTCACCCAGTTGGCGTAACAGTTTGCCAACAATCTCAGCAATGCTGCCACCGATGCCGGTATCGACCTCATCAAAGATGAGGGAGGGGATCTGCCCACACTGTATAGTGGCAACCTGAATGGCGAGGCTGATACGTGATAGCTCGCCGCATGATGCAACCCTGGAGAGGGCTTGCGGTGTCTGCCCTGGATTGGTGCTGATCAAAAACTCAATCTGATCAAGGCCTTTATTGCTGGCGCGCTCTTCTGGCAGCGGGTCAATCACTATGCTAAAAATACTTTGTGGCATGCCCAGTGAATGCAGCCTCTTTGTAATGCTTTTTTCCAGTTTTTTAGAAGCCCTGCGACGACTGTTTGATAGTTTGCCGGCTGTTTCCAGATAGCGGGCGTGCAGGGTTGCGAGTTCCTTTTCCAGCTTTGCGAGATGGATTTCGCTATGCTCTAACTCATTGAGTTCAGCTGTTAGGTGATTGAGCTTTTCCGGCAATTGATGTGGGCTGACATGGTATTTTCGTGCCAGATCATGTATCTCCTGTAGCCTTTTTTCAAGTTGTTCCAGGTGGGAGGGGTTTAGTTCAAGCGTATCGCTGTAGTGCCGTAGCTCAGTTGTCGCCTCCTCTATTTGGATCAATGCACTGGCCAGCAGCTCCTGGCTGGAGGTCAGTTGACTGTCCAGTGGAAGAAGTGCTTCCAGCTCCCCAGACAAGTGAGCCAGTGTCTCTTGTACAGATCCATCTCTGTCATAGAGCCTGTTGAGTGCCAGGGCTGTAATCTCTTGTAGTTTGCCGATATTACTCAGGCGGCTGTGTTCGCTATCGAGTTCTGAAAGCTCATCACTGCCCAACTGTAGGGTTTCAAACTCGTTAACCTGATAGCGCAGCAAATCCAGTCGGGCTGCCCGATCCTCTGAGGCTGTTTGCAGCTGCTCAAGTGCCTCCTGGCATCTGCGCCAATGTTGAAAGTGCTCTTGCGTTTGGCTAATGAGTGAAAGGTGTCCGGCATAGGCATCCAGTAGATCGCGTTGGCAGCTACGCTTTAAAAGTGATTGATGGGCATGTTGTCCATGGATGTCTACCAGTAGTTCACCTAAACTTTGTAGTAGTTGGAGAGGGGCGGGTGTGCCATTGATGAATGCCCGTGAGCGGCCATCACGGATGAGCAGGCGGCGGAGGATGCATTCATCACCGACATCCAGGGCGTGTTCCTGCAGCCAGCGGTGGATAGCCGGGTTGGATGTTGTGTCAAATGCCACCGTAATCTCTGCCCGATCAGAGCCGGTGCGAATCATGCCGTTATCAGCCCGGTTGCCTAACCCCAGCCCAAGGGCATCGATCAGGATGGATTTTCCTGCGCCAGTCTCGCCGGTAAGGGTAGTCATGCCTGAGTTCAGCTCTAGTTCAACTGAGCTGACAATGGCTAAGTCCTTGATGTGTAAGTGGGTAAGCATGCGGCTTGCGGTGTTGTATGTAGGGTTGGGTTGTTGTGGTTGGTCATATATTACCAACAAAATGAGGCGGGTAGAAAAAGGCTTAATAAAATTGGGGTGTGGACGTTATCAGTAATAAGGGAGATGTTATTGTATTGAGCCTAAATCAGTTGAATCCACTGGAGTGATGTTATGCCATTATTGAGCAATACAGGTTTTTGATTTGGTATGGGAATACTTGATGATTTAAAGAAAGAGGCTGGCCGGCTTCAAGATGAACAAGAGAGTGAGCTGGGAAGTGAGGCGCGTCAGGAGCAGTGGTATCATGATGTAGCCAAGCCTTTAATGAAGCAGATAGCAACTTATCTGTGTGAGATGACTGAGCAGCTAAAGGTGGTGAAGCTTCCTATCCCGGTTGCTTATGATGTCCCTGGCATGGGTCTGATTAAAGATCTGCATCAAGGTGGCTATCGTGTTTACCTGGATAGCAGAGAGGCTCCGCATAAGATTGCCTTCCAATTTGCCTGCA
This sequence comes from Gammaproteobacteria bacterium, assembly GCA_024275295.1. GTDB lineage: Bacteria > Pseudomonadota > Gammaproteobacteria > Chromatiales > Chromatiaceae > WFXD01. The sequence continues at coordinate 21,154 of JAJRZI010000069.1, forward strand.
CCAGTGGCTCGGTCAATAAGTACTCAGTCACGCCTATAATGGCGGCAGATGAAGCCCGGCAGTTTATGAAGAAGCAGCAGATCCACTTCTCAGAATGGGGCATTAGAGATAATCAGGATAAGCTGATTGGTGCATATTTTGAGTGTCAGATGCAGATCCAGGTAAAGCTGGTGTTCAGGGTTGATATGGAAAATGAGCGGCTGGTTGTAACATCAATTAATCGTCATGGGCTGACGATTAAACATTCCAATTTCAGATTTGATAGCATTAATGATGAGTGGATGGATGAGCTGGGCCACTACATTCTGAGAAAAACAGAGCAGTTAGGGGTTTTGAATATTCCAGAAAGCGCGCGTCAGGAGATCCAGAAGAAGGTTAAAGAGGAGCAGCTCAGGCGAAAGGCAGAGCTGGGGGAAGGCCATGAAGAGCGTCAGCCAGAAGAGAAAGAGAAGGGTAAGCACGGCAAGTTAGAAAAGGTATTTAAAACATTAAATAAGCCATTGTTTACAAAAAAGTAATCAATTCTTTACCGGGTGCTCACTCCAGCCCAATTTATGGCGCAATAGGTTGAAATGGTCGTGCCCGTAAGGGTGGATCAGTCGGATAGTGTGTTCATATTTGCTGATATGAATTCGGTCTTCAGATGATGAGACCAAGCTACTGTCACCGTCACAGGTTACTCGAATGTTCTTTGGATCTGTTCTCCCGCAAATAACGATATCAATCTCGCAATCTCCACTCACAACAATGGGTCTGTTACTGAGAGTGTGAGGGCAGATTGGAACCAATACCAGTGCGTTTAAGGCGGGGTCAAGCAGTGGGCCGCCGCCGGATAGGGCATAGGCTGTGGATCCGGTAGGGGTAGCGATAATCAACCCATCGGCCCGCTGAGTTTCTACAAAGCGCCCGTCTACATGGGTCTCGAATTCAATCATTCGTGCCACATTCCACTTGTGGATAACGACATCATTAAATGCTGTGCAGCTTGTTCCTAATTCACCTGGCTTTCCTACTTCGGCCTGAAGTAGAAAACGCTCCTCCTCTTCATAATCGCCATCCAGAATTTGCTCAAGTGCTTGATGCATATTGTCTTGAGATATATCGGTTAAAAATCCGAGCCGGCCAAGATTAATACCTAACAGCGGAATATCACGATCAGCCATGCTGCGAGCCGCATGAAGCAGTGTGCCATCACCACCCACTACAATGATTAGATCACTGTTTTTTGCGATCTCTTCGGGTGTGGCAGAGCCAAACTCCCAATTTTCAAGTTCGCTTGCAATACTGCTTTCAAGCAGGATGTTGTGGTTCCGTTTATGAAGGAATTCACCAAGTTGGCACAGTGTTCTTCTGACCCCAACTGCGTGATGCCTTGCGATGAGGCCAATAGAGTGAAATTGTCTGTTCATAATGATATGGCACCGGACTCGTGTTAACTGATGTATACATGGTTTTTAGTTGAATTGACAGTTTTAATAAGTGGATGCGTTTGGGGTTGTTTAGCTGCTTGACCTTATCCATGCTGAAACCGATAATCCCTCTGTTTGGCACTCAAAAACAAGAGTGCTAATAAGGCTTGAGTCATTGCGCAATGATGATTCAAATAGCACGGGCAGGGTCAAGATAGTGTCGAGGTTTGGAGTGGGGCGAAAAAGAGACTTGAAAAGGAGTCGATTGGAGAGCGGGCCCAATACTTTCTAAAGGTTTTAATTGAGCGCTATATTGCCGAGGGTCAGCCTGTTGGTTCTCGCACACTGGCACGTGATGCAGGCCTTGATCTTAGCCCTGCCACCATCCGAAATGTATTGGCGGATCTGGAGGATATGGGGCTGGTTGTCTCCCCGCACACCTCAGCAGGGCGAGTGCCTACGGTTTCAGGGTATCGACTCTTTGTCGATTCCCTCTTAACCGTTAAGCCACTGGCAAAGCTGGAGATAGGCCAGCTTAAGCAGCAGCTTGATCTTAAACAGGAACCTGCACATCTAATAGAATCTGCATCGACGCTACTGTCGGGTTTTACCCGTATGGCCGGGATTGTCATGTTGCCCCGGCGTGAGCGTATTACGTTGCGCCAAATAGAGTTCCTACCCCTCTCTGGCAACCGTGTTTTGGCCATTCTTGTCACCCGGAAAGATGAAGTGCACAACCGCATTATCACAACCAAAAGAGCCTATACTCGAGTGGAGCTAGAGCAGGCCGCCAGCCTCCTTAACCAGACCTTTTCGGGGCAAACGCTGGATGCCATGCGCAAAAAGCTGTTTGAGGATATCCAGAAAACAAGGGTTGATCTTGATCGCACTATGGCCAGGGCAGTTGAGATGGCAGGTCAGGTTTTTCAATCGGATGAGCCAGGTGGTAGTGATTGCCTGATCTCCGGGCAGACAAACCTCATGGGGTTTGAGGATCTATCCGATATGACAAGCCTGCGCCATCTGTTTGATGCCTTTGCAGAAAAGCATGAGATCCTCCATCTTCTGGATCAGTGTATGCAGGCTGAGGGTGTGCAGATCTTTATCGGGGAAGAGTCGGGCTATCAACATCTTGATAACTGCAGTGTGGTGACCGCTCCCTATGAGGTAGATAATGAGGTGGCTGGCGTATTGGGTGTCATCGGCCCAACCCGGATGGCCTATGATCGGGTCATCCCAATTGTGGATGTCACAGCAAAATTACTCGGCGCAGCCTTGAAACATCAACAAGCGTCCCCAAGTTAAGTAGCGATTTTTCAAGATAAACCGACTCTCCCTCCAGGTGATTGGGGGGTTGGTTGATTTAACTCTATGTGAAACAGAGACATATTGTCTCCAAGGAAACATGGCATGACAAACGAACAGGAAGCGGAACAAATCAAAGCCGCTACTGATATTGAAGAAGAGCAAACTGTTGAGACTGAGGCAGTCACCCCTGAGGATCAAGCTGAAGTGGAAGTAGAGGAGCCAGATGATGCTGATTTGGCGGCACAGCTTGAAGAGGCGCGCAATAAGGCGGATGCAAACTGGGACTTGGCAGTACGTGCCAAAGCGGAGCTGGAAAACCTGCGCAAACGGCATGAGCGGGATCTTTCCAATGCCCACAAATATGCGTTAGAGCGCTTTGTAAATGAGCTGCTGCCAGTGCGCGACAGTTTGGAGCTGGGGTTAAAAGCTGCGCAGGAAGAGAATGCTGATGTAGCCAAGCTGCGTGAAGCCACTGAGCTGACACTAAATCTCTTCACCTCCGTCATGGAGAAATTCAATGTTGAAGTGATTGCCCCTGAAGGTGAACCCTTTGACCCTGAGCGACACCAGGCGATGGCAATGCAGCCAGCTGAAAATGTGGAGCCGAATACGGTTCTTGCGGTAGTGCAGAAAGGCTACAGCCTAAATGAGCGGCTGGTACGTCCTGCGATGGTTATTGTCTCTCAGGCTGCCCCCACAAATATTGATGAACAGGCTTGAAAAACAGATTAACCGCCCCATCTCTAAAGCTAAGCAGAATTTGCACAAATTAACTAAACATATATTCATACTGGAGACCGGTAATAATGGGTAAGATCATTGGAATTGACTTGGGCACCACCAACTCCTGCGTAGCAGTGATGGACGGTGATAGCGCTAAGGTTATTGAGAATAGCGAAGGTGATCGTACAACACCCTCTATTATTGCTTACGGTAATGATGGTGAGGTACTTGTTGGGCAGGCTGCAAAGCGGCAGGCGGTTACCAATCCTAAAAACACCCTGTTTGCGATCAAACGTCTGATTGGGCGTCGATTTGAAGATGATGTTGTTCAGCGTGACATTAAGATGGTGCCGTACAACATCGTCAAAGCAGACAATGGCGATGCCTGGGTAGAGGCCAATGGCAAGAAGATGGCTGCACCAGAGATCTCGGCCAAAGTCTTGCAGAAGATGAAGAAGACGGCTGAAGACTATCTGGGTGAGGAGGTCACCGAGGCCGTTGTTACCGTTCCGGCCTATTTTAACGATTCGCAGCGCCAGGCTACAAAAGATGCTGGCCGTATTGCGGGTCTGGATGTCAAACGCATCATCAATGAGCCAACCGCCGCTGCGCTTGCCTATGGTATGGATAAGAAGCGTGGAGACCAGAAACTGGCTGTTTTTGATCTGGGTGGCGGCACCTTTGACATTTCCATCATCGAGATAGCTGAGATTGATGGTGAGCACCAGTTTGAAGTGCTCTCTACCAACGGTGATACCTTCCTGGGTGGCGAGGATTTTGATCTGCGCATCATTGAGTACCTGGTAGGTGAGTTCAAAAAAGAGCAGGGTTTTGATCTGCATAATGATCCTTTGGCCCTGCAGCGTCTAAAAGAGGGTGCTGAGAAGGCCAAGATTGAGCTCTCCTCTGGCCAGCAGACCGATATCAATCTGCCCTACATTACCGCTGATGCAACGGGTCCAAAACACCTCAATATCAAGTTGACCCGCGCCAAGCTGGAGTCTCTGGTTGACGAGTTGATTGATCGCACGATTGAGCCTTGCCGCGTTGCACTGCAGGATGCCGGGCTGGATGCCTCTGAGATTGATGAGGTTATCCTGGTGGGTGGTCAGAGCCGTATGCCCAAGGTACAAGAGGTCGTTAAGGGTATTTTTGGCAAAGAGCCGCGTAAGGATGTAAACCCTGATGAAGCCGTAGCCATTGGTGCATCAATCCAAGGCGGTGTGTTGGGCGGTGACGTTAAAGATGTGCTGCTGCTGGATGTGACGCCACTCTCATTGGGTATTGAGACAATGGGCGGTGTGATGACCAAACTCATCGAGAAGAACACCACGATCCCCACTAATGCCAGCCAGATCTTCTCAACAGCGGATGATAATCAGACAGCGGTTACCGTGCATGTTTTACAGGGTGAGCGTGAACAGGCTGCGGGTAACAAATCTCTGGGTCGATTTGATCTGAGCGATATTCCACCCGCGCAGCGTGGTGTTCCTCAAATTGAGGTGGCCTTTGATATTGATGCCAACGGTATCCTGAATGTATCAGCAAAAGACAAGGCGACAGGAAAAGAGCAATCCATCATCATCAAGGCATCTTCGGGTCTGAGTGATGATGAAGTGGAACGCATGGTGAAGGATGCTGAGGCGCATGCATAAGAGGATAAGGCCTTCCAGGAGCTGGTTACGGTTCGCAACCAGGCTGATGGCATGATCCACGCCACGAAAAAGTCCATGGAAGAGCTGGGCGACAAGCTGGAAGCAGAAGAGAAATCCACCATTGAAGCCGCTATCGCTGATCTTGAAGAGGCGATAAAGGGCGACAACAAGGATCAGATTGAGGCCAAGACCAAGACGCTGAGCGAAGCCTCCAGTAAGATGGCCGAACGTCTCTATGCCAAAGAGGGCGCAGAGGCCGGGGCAGCTGCTGATACGGGTGCAGAGGCCGGGAAGGCGTCAGATGATGATGTTGTCGATGCTGAGTTTGAAGAAGTTAAAGACGACAAAAAGTAATAATGGGTGAACATGTGCCTGAATAGATAGGCACAATAGTGCTCATAGCCAGAGTTCAGGAAGCCGGTTTCTACCGCTTTCCTGGACTCTGGCTTTTTGGCTGTTATCTCTTGGTTGAGTAATAACAGGAATTAATTAGGGTTGTGAGCTTTTTCTCCATATGCCTTTCTAAAGACTAATTACAAGAAGCTAAACAGATGTCAAAACGCGATTTTTACGAAGTCATGGGTGTTAATAAGAATGCCAGTGAAGCTGAGCTGAAGAAGGCGTATCGCCGTTTAGCCATGAAGTATCACCCCGACCGGAATGCGGGAGGGGAAGCGGCTGAGGCAGAGGGAAAATTCAAGGAGTGCAAAGAGGCCTATGAGGTGCTGTCAGATGCACAAAAGCGTGCAGCCTATGACCAATTTGGTCATGCGGGGGTAGATCCCTCAATGGGTGGGCATGGAGGACATGGTGGCCCAGGAAACTTCAGTGATGTTTTTGGTGATGTTTTTGGAGATATCTTCGGTGGCGGTCGTGGTGGTGGGCAGCGGGTAAACCGGGGTGCAGACCTGCGTTATAACCTGGATCTGACCTTGGAAAAAGCCGTGGCTGGTACTACGGTCAAGATACGTGTTCCAACGCATAAACCCTGTTCACCGTGCCGAGGAACTGGTGCAAAAAAAGGTAGCAAACCTGAGGTCTGTGCCACCTGTGGCGGGCATGGGCAGGTGCGTATGCAGCAGGGCTTCTTCTCTATCCAACAGACCTGTCCACGTTGCCAGGGCAGTGGCACCATTATTAAAACCCCATGCCCCAGTTGCCGTGGAACAGGGCGGGTGCAGGAGACCAAAACCCTCTCCGTAAAGGTGCCACCCGGTGTGGATACGGGTGATCGCATTCGTCTGGCCAATGAGGGAGAGGCGGGTGAACATGGCGGGCCACCGGGTGATCTCTATGTTCAGGTGTCGGTAAGGGAGCATAAGATCTTTACCCGTGAAGATAACCACCTCTTCTGTGAGGTGCCCATCAGCTTTGCCAAGGCGGCGCTGGGTGGTGAGCTGGAGGTTCCAACGCTGGATGGCAAGGTCGTATTAAAGATTCCAGCAGGGACCCAGGCAGGGAAACTGTTCAGGATGCGAGGCAAGGGTGTAAAACCCGTGCGAGGCGGCCCGGTTGGCGATCTGATGTGCCGGGTCAATATAGAGACACCGGTCAATCTGACAGAACGCCAAAAAGAGATACTCGAAGAGCTGGATGAGTCTATGCGTGCGGGTGGGTCGACACACAGCCCCCACTCCAGTAGTTGGCTAGATGGTGTGAAACATTTTTTTGAAGGCATGGGGCTTACCAAGTAGCTGTGGGTACTCTTCTTTTTACTGATCCCTGATTGAGAAAAATCTATGATTCGAATTGCAATTGTTGGCGCTGCAGGGCGTATGGGAAAGACCTTGATTCAAGTTGTTCAGGAGACTGACGGCCTTGTATTGGGTGCAGCAACAGAGCAACCGCACAGCACTCTGATCGGGGTGGATGCAGGTGACCTGGCGGGTGTGGGGACACTGGGTGTCACCGTGGCAGGCGCACTATCTGAAGTGATGGATGATTTTGATGTGCTGATTGATTTTACTGCGCCAGTCGCCACCATGGCGCATTTGGATCTCTGTCGTACTACGGGTAAGCAGATGGTGATTGGTACCACGGGCTTGTCTGACGAAGAGAAGCAACGTCTGGATGCGGCTGCTCAGGATATTGGCATCATGTTTGCGCCCAATATGAGCATTGGCGTTAATCTCTGTTTTAAACTGCTGGACCTTGCGGCGCGTGTAATGGGTGATACTGCTGATATTGAAATTATTGAGGCGCATCATCGACATAAAGTTGATGCGCCGTCAGGTACTGCTCTGCGCATGGGGGAAGTGGTAGCCGGTGCCTTGGGACGTGATTTGAATGAGTGCGCAGTCTATGGCCGGGAAGGTCATACCGGTGAGCGTGACCGCCAAACAATTGGTTTTGAGACCATTAGCGCCGGAGATATAGTGGGTGAACACAGTGTCTGGTTTGCTACACCTGGAGAGCGCATTGAAATTGTCCACAAGGCCTCAAGCCGTATGACATTTGCCAGTGGTGCTGCCCGTGCTGCACTTTGGATCAGTGAGCAGAAGAGTGGTCGATACGATATGCAGGATGTCTTGGGTTTGCGTTAATTCAGGTCTTTGAATGGATTTGGCATATTACCTGCTAGTTAAGCACTACAGATGGCAGCTTGATTGGTTTGAATATGTTAAATCTATTTTCAAATACCTCCTTTAGCCAGCAGATACCCAGTGGGGCTGCTGCACCAGGACTTCCCGCTAGTGAAGCAGGTGGTAGTGAGATAGCTGTTAGTGGTGGTTTTGCCGAGCTACTAAATGCCGAAGCCTCCATGGTTGATATGCTGGAAGAGCTTAAAATGCTGCTTTCTGCAGAAGATTTTGTGCAGCTGGAAAACATGCTTGCAGAGGGGCAAACATTGCCGGTAGCGGAAATTGTTGCCGCATTGAGGCAGCAACTTGCAGATGTGACGCCGGATCTGGTGGTAACGGCAGAAGAGGTTGCTGAGGCAACAGAGAGTAGTGCAGAGCAGAGTGAGGTTTTGTTGGCTGCTGAACAGACAGCAGTGCCAATCATGGTAGGCCAGATGACCATCCCGGTCTCAATTGCAGCAGATCAAGTGGCCATGATGCAGACGACAAATGGAAAAGTTGTACAGCCTGTAGTTACTGGGCAGGTTGCAATTCCCTCTGATATAGAGGGTGATGCGGCTGGATTATCATTTAATCTGGATAACTCCTCAGCTGATTCAGATCAGCAGCCAGCAACAGGAGAATTTCGAATGGCTGAGGCTATGGTCGCTCAATCAGCTCAAGTAGCCAAAAAACTCCCCATTGCCAGCCTCTTTCGCACAACAGAAGCTGGGCTGACAGCTATTAACAACACCCTTGCAGTACCTGGGATGACTTTGCAAAACAGATCTCAGCCTGTTGTGCAGAATCAGGTTAATACTGCACTGCCGATTTATACCGCAATGGGTGAGAGGGGATGGGATCAGGCTATGGGAGCGCGTGTGCTGTGGATGGTTGGACGCCAGGTTCAGGGTGCAGAAGTGCGGATTACACCGCCTCAGCTTGGGCCTGTTGATATCCGAATCTCAATCCAAAATGATCAGGCGCATGTCAGTTTTGCTGCACAGCATGGTGTGGTTAGAGATGCACTGGAAGCCTCAATCCCCCGATTACGTGAGATGTTGAGTGAAAATAACCTGCAATTAGTCAATGTGGATGTAAATCAACGCAATGCCAGTGAGGAGCGAGCGTCATCTCACTTATTTAATCAATCTTCGTCTGGTGAGCAAGGCGGTGAGAGGTATGAAGTTGAAGAGGGTGAGATAGCAGCGGGCACTGTCTATGCCATTCAGAGTAATGGTCTAGTAGATGATTTTGCATGATGTTATAGTGATGCATGTCATCTGAGTACCCAATACCTAAAAGCCGCAGTTTACTGCGGCTTTTAGGTATTGGGCTAGAGTCTCTCAAATTTTTGCTTCAAATGGTTAAATCAGACAGACTCCTGGTGGCTTCTTTAGATATACTCCGAGTATCATAGTAATCCTGATAAAAATATGGGGGTACCTAGGCGTGCGTTTTATAAAGTTGATAATTGTCTTGTTTGTTATGGTGTTGGGCGTTGCCATCGCGGTAACCAATCCAGGAAACGTGGTGCTGAACTACGGCATAGGTAGTCTGGAGTTACCGTTATCCCTTGTTCTTGTTGGTGCCCTGAGTGTGGGTGCCATCATTGGTTCGCTTGTCGCCATCGGTATACTGATGCGGCTCAAACGTGAAAATTCCAAATTGCAGCGTAAGGCTCATTCTGATGCTGTAAGAGTCGGCAACCTTAGTGCGCTTCCACTGAAGGAACAGTAAGCTTTATGGTGGAGTTTCTGCTGTTGCTACTCCCTGTGGCAGCGGCTTCTGGGTGGCTGGCAGCAAAGCGTAGTGATAAGCGACAGGAAGCAGCTGTATCAGAAAGGGAGCAGAATCCAGCTTATTTCAAGGGATTGAATTATCTATTGAACGAGCAGCCGGACAAGGCTATTGATGTGTTTGTCCAGATGCTCGAAATAGATAATGAAACAGTGGAAACGCACTTAGCACTGGGCAATCTCTTTCGTCGCCGTGGTGAGGTTGAGCGTGCAATCCGTATACACCAAAACCTGATTGCCAGGCCTACACTGGATCGCACGCAGCGAGCCCAGGCGCTATTAGAATTGGGGCAGGATTATATGCGTGCTGGCCTGTTTGATCGGGCTGAAAATCTGTTTGTTGAGTTGCTTGAAATAAATCAGCATGAAGTCCCTGCATTGCAAAATCTGCGTATCATTTACCAGCAGGAGAAGGATTGGGCAAAATGCCTGGATATTATCTTCAAACTGGAAGAGATAACGGGTGAGCCGCTGAGTACTGAGTGTGCGCATTATTACTGTGAGCTGGCAGTAATTGCACGCAAAGAGCTTAACTATACTCAAGCGGCCCAACTGCTAAAAAAGGCCCAGGAAAGTGATGATAATTGTGTGCGGGCAGCCCTGGTACAGGGAAAAGTAGATGCTGCGCAAGAAAATTATCAGGCGGCAATCAAATCATTTAAACAGGTCGTGCAACAAGATCCTGCATTTGTCTCAGAAGTTTTACCCTTCCTAATCCAATGTTATATCAAGCTGAATCAGCGTGATAAGTTAATCGCTTATTTGCAACAGCTATATCAGCAACAAAAGCGTATTGCAGTAATGTTGGTATTGTCAGAGCTTTTGCAAGAGGATAAAGGTGATCAGGCTGCTGTAGAGTTTGTGGCTGACTACCTACATGAATATTCCAGTCTTGATGGTGTACAGAAACTTATTGATCTAAGCCGTAAGTCTGCCAAGGGCTCTTTAGCAGATACATTTTCAATTCTACATGAGCAAATCAGTAAGCTTATGGAAAAACGCCCTGCGTATCAATGTAAACAGTGTGGCCTTGAGGTGAAAACATTGCATTGGCAATGCCCAGGTTGCAGCTCATGGAACAGTATTAAGCCTGTCTTGGGGTTGGATAATGACAATAATTAAAAAAGACCCTCGCGTTATTGTAGCGCTGGATTTTCCCTCTGCAGAGCCTGCGCTTGAGCTTGTTGCTGCACTTGATCCAACCTTGTGCCGCCTCAAAGTGGGCAAAGAGATGTTCACCCGTTTTGGCCCCCCTTTTGTTGAGGCACTGGTGACTAAAGGATTTGATGTTTTTCTGGATCTAAAATTTCATGATATTCCAAATACGGTTGCAGCAGCCTGTGCGGCGGCGGCTGACCTGGGTGTCTGGATGATCAATCTGCATGCATCAGGTGGACGACGCATGATGGAAACTGCCAGAGAACGTCTGGAAGGCTTACCGCATAGTCCCCTGCTTGTTGCGGTAACTATCCTTACCAGTCTTGGGCAGGAAGATATTGCAGAAGCAGGCTTCAGTGGAACGCCTGCTGAAAATGTATTGCGGCTTGCCAAATTGGCTGAGAGCAGTGGGATGGATGGCATTGTCTGTTCTCCACTGGAGGCGGCCGATGTCAGGCCGGTTGTGGATTCCGGTTTTCTGCTGGTAACCCCAGGTGTGAGACCAAGTTGGGCTGCATTGGGTGATCAACTGCGCGTTATGACCCCTTCTGATGCCCTAAACAGTGGTGCAGATTATTTAGTCATAGGCCGGCCTATAACGGCTGCACCAGATCCGCTACAGAGCCTTCAGGATATCCTGACTGAGATTAGAGCAGATTGATGCCATAAGATTTAGCGTCTAGTCTTATAAGATAGAGATTTACCAGCACCTAGTACTCCGTCAAAATAGCCTTGACGGAGTGCTAGTTATTAAGAGGAGTTTGAAATATGGCACGTTCTTTACGGATTCTTATTACATTATTGTTTTTATTGTTTTCCAGTGTGGCATTTAGCGATCCGGTAAATATTAATACGGCAGATGCAGAGACCCTGGCAAGTGCACTAAAAGGTGTTGGTCCAGTCAAGGCCCAGGCGATTGTTGATTATAGAGAGAAACATGGATTGTTTATGTCAATTAATATGCTGTACAACGTTAAAGGCATTGGTGAAATGATCATTGAGGAGAATAAAGAGAATATGACTATAGGTGAAGAGAACGAATAGTATTATCCTCTTCCTGACAAACGGGTGCTGACGAATGGTCCGTACCCGTTTTTATTATCTGCCAGATAACCCCTCCAAGCCCTGCCAATATCCCTCCCCGTCAAGCTGCTGTATCGTAGTGAGTCTGTTAGACTGAAGATCAGAAAAATGGGTGGGTAGATGCTCAAACTGTACCAAAGTAATCGCTTAGAGCAACTGATTAATCTGCTGGCAGCAACTGTTTCTGAGCCTCTGCAATCAAGCTTTGCAGCAGAGACTGTGATTGTGCAGCATTCGGGCATGAGCCGTTGGATCTCATTACGTTTAGCAGAGCGGCTTGGTATCTGTGCCAATATGAGCTTTCCATTGCCTGCAGAGTTTATCTGGGAGATCTTTCGTGCAGTATTGGATGAGGTGCCAGAACATAATCAGTTTGAACCGGCCGTTCTAACCTGGCGCATTCTGGGTTTATTGGATGAGGTAAAGCATCGGGATCTGTTTAAGCCTGTTGCAACCTATCTGGCAGGTGATGGTGATATAAAACATTATGATCTGGCTTGCCGGATTGCTGAGACCTTTGATCAGTATCTGCTCTATCGTCCCGACTGGATAGAGGCCTGGCAAACAGGCCGCCCTGCTGTTGCAGGTGATGCCTGGCAGGCGGAGCTGTGGCGCAGGTTATCCATGTCTGGCTCCGGGCCGCATTGGATTCACCTGCAGCAGCAGCTACATCAGGCGCTGTTATCAGATGATGTCGCAAACAGGCTTCCTGAACGCATATCTCTTTTTGGCATCAGCACATTATCGCCCGGTTATCTTGAAACGCTCCGTTGCCTGTCTGAACTGATGGATGTCCACCTTTTTCTACTCAATCCCTGCGCTGCACACTGGACAGAGATCGTTGATGAGGGGGTAAAGGCCAAGAGTGAGGAAGAGGCAGACGGCAGTGAGCTTTACCTGGAGGTTGGGCATCCACTGTTGGCATCATTGGGTAGACAAGGGAGAGATTATTTTGCCTCACTGCTTGAATATGACCCAGGAACAATGGATCTCTTCGAAGCCTCTGGAAAGAGGGATTTGCTAGGCCAACTCCAACAGGATATTCAGTCTCTGCATGATAGAACTGCAGAGCCAAAGCAGCCACTCCCCGTTAATGATGGATCGCTACAATTTCACAGCTGCCATAGTGTAATGCGCGAGATTGAGGTGCTCAAAGATCAGCTGCTGGAGATATTTCAAAAGAACAGGGATATTGAACCCTCCGATGTACTGGTTATGTCGCCTGCCATGGACAGTTATGCCGCCTATGTTGATGCGGTATTTTCTGCAAGTGATGGCGCTACGATTCCATACCAAATAGTGGATAAAGGTGTAATGCTGGAAAGCCCACTGATTGCCGGCTTTTTTAACCTCCTGCAAATGGATAAAAGCCGGTTGGAGAGCAACAGCATAATAGCGCTGTTGGAAATCACGGCAATACAAAGGCATTTTGATTTAGTAGAAGGTGACCTTGATCTGATTATTCGCTGGATAAAAGAGAGTGGTATTCGCTGGGGTCGTGATGGTGCAGAGAGGGATTCTCTTGGGTTACCTAACACAGACCAAAACAGCTGGTGTGCCGGATTGGATCGTATGCTTCTGGGGTATGCGTTACCCGGCAGTGAGAATCAATTGTTTCAAGGGATTCTTCCTTATCATGAGATTGAAGGGGCTGGTGCAACGGTGCTGGGTAATCTCAACGCCTTTATGCAGGCACTCTTTAATCTTCAACGTAAACTACAGGGAAGATATACCATTCATGTATGGGGTCAGTTGTTATTTGAGGTGGTGGATTATTTTTTTGATGCTTCAGAGCAGGAAGCATCACAGATCCAACTGCTACGCAATGGTATAGAAACCCTGTGTAACCAAAGTCAATGTGCCGGATTTGAAGGAGAGGTATCAGTAGACCTGATTTATAAACACCTCGAAACCCAGCTTGCACGAGGGCAGGGTGGCAATAGAACGCTGAGCAGTGGCGTGACTTTTTGCTCATTGACCTCAATGCGTAGCCTGCCATATAAAATAATATGTCTTATTGGCATGAATGATGGCGCCTTTCCAAAACATCGAACTGCACCTGGCTTTGATCTTATGGCGAGACGATTCAGGTTTGGTGATCGTATACGCCGGGTAGATGATCGCTATCTGTTTTTAGAGACGTTGATTTCAGCACGGCGTGCCCTCTATATTAGTTTTATCGGACAAAATATTCGTGATAATAGCAAGTTCCCCCCTTCTGGGCTGGTTGATGAGCTGCTTGATTATTTGGATCGCTGCTACTATACCGATACAAAGGGGGATATACGGGATCACTGTATAACCACCCACCCACTTCAGGCCTTTAGCAAACGATATTTTCAATCTGATAGTGGGCTGTTGAGCTACTCAAAAGAGATGTATCAAGCACATCAGTCAAACCTGGAAGCCACAACATCAGGCACGCCATTTTTAAAGCATGAACTCTCAGAACCTGACTCAGCCTGGCGCCAGGTTGAGTTGGCACAGCTTTTCAAGTTCTTTTCCAATCCCACCCGATATCTTATTCAGCACAGATTGGGTATCTACTATGAAAGAGAAGAGGAGCCACTGGCAACCACAGAACCATTTGCATTGGAGTATTTTACCCAGTGCAAGATGAATCAATTGCTGGTTGAAAATGGATTGGCAGGGTAGGATAAAGATGATCTTCATGCACAGATACGTGCCAGTGGTGAGCTACCCCATGGCTGTTTTGGAGATCGTGTTTTTGAGCAGCAAATGCTGTATTCAAAGCGATTTATTGATCGATTAAAGCCACACCTTGAAATAACCAAAGAGATATGTATAGAGGTCGATATACACCTGAATGAGGTGCAGCTTTATGGGCGTTTAACTCATATTGGAAAGGATGGTCAGTTTGATTATAGCGTCCATACCATTTGGAAGAACCAGCTGTTGGAAATGTGGATCCGACATCTTGTTCTGAATGTGCTGAGACCTTCTAATGTAGCATTAACCAGTCGATGGCTGGATGATAAAAAACTATACTCTTTTGTACCCGTAGAGTCGCCGGAAAAACATCTTGGAGAGCTGCTTGATCTTTATTGGCAGGGGCTGCATCGTCCGCTTCATTTCTTCCCAAAAAGCAGCTGTGAATATATGGAGCACAGGCTGAAGGATAAGGATATTGAATACTGCCTGAACTGAGCAAAGCAAAAATGGTGTGGAGAATATATTGGGAATAATGAAGGTAGTGATCCTTACTATCGTTTGGCTTTCTCAACAGAAGAGGCGTTTGATAAGCGCTTTGCCGAACTGAGTGAGCAGATATTTGGGCCATTATTAGCGCATTTACAAACAACATAAGTGAGTTGCAACCGATGAAACGCAAAGTTTTTTATATCTCAGATGGTACTGGCATAACAGTTGAAGCGCTTGCCAAGAGCTTATTAACACAGTTTGAAGAAGTCACCTTTGATCGTGAAATAATCCCTTATGTCGATACTGTTGATAAGGTGCGAAGTGTGGTTGAGCGTATCAATGAATCTGCAGATGCTGAGGGCCAGCCACCCATCGTTTTTTCATCGATGGTTGATGTATCGTGCCGAAATATATTAGAAGCGAGTAAGGGGGTAGTGCTTGATTTTTTTGGTACCTTTATCAGTCCTCTTGAAAAAGTACTTGGTGTAAAATCATCCTATACCATTGGTGGTGTCCATACGATGGGAAGTGGTGAGGGATATGGGCGATGGATTGATGCGGTAAATTTTGCCCTGCGATATGACGACGGTCAGCGGATTCAAAAACTGGATACAGCTGACCTGATTTTAACCGGTGTATCACGCTCGGGTAAAACGCCTACCTCACTCTATTTGGCAATGCAGTTTGGGATTCGTGCTGCTAATTATCCGCTTACTGAAGAGGATTTTAAATGCGATGGGTTGCCTAAGCTTTTAAAACCGCATAAAAATATACTTTTTGGCTTAACCATATCACCGCAACGCTTAAGCAGTATTCGTCAGGAGCGCAAACCAAATAGCCGATATGCCTCCCTTGCGCAATGTCGTTCTGAGGTTCAGATTGTTGAACGTATGTTCCAGCGTGAGAAAATCCCCTATCTAAATACAACAGCTAAATCGATAGAAGAACTTGCATCAGGGATTTTGATTCAAACGGGATTAAAGCGTCGTGCAGCTATAGCTAATTAATAGCTGGTTATTACTTGATAATAGCTTCAGCAATATCGTTATCGCCTCTGTTATCAACCCACTTTAAAATGATATGTTCACCCTTTTCTCCACCTTCAAAACCAAAAGAGAGATAGGGGTTCATTGGCATGCCAATGCCCCATTGTGCAGTCAATAAAGTCATTCCTTTATATTTACAGGTAACTTCCTGAATGAAGTGGGGTGGTATCGTGTTGCCAGTCTTGCTGCTGATCCGATGGCCGGACTCCATTGGGTGAGTAATAAGCGCATTAACTGTTGTGGTGCCATTATTATGCTTGGCGCGGATCTCTATTGTTTTTGTTGCCATTAAGATCTACTCCTGCTGCTTGGCCACTGTTGTCCGTATCTTTTTGGTGGTGCTGTAGAGTTTATTGCTGGCGCTGACAATTGCAATAATCTCTCCACTGTTTTCTATTTTGATACGCGTGGTGATTGCATTTGTAACTTTCTGATTAAGCTTGAAGTGGGCAACAAGGGGGAATGCATTATTTGGGATAAAAACAGTAATGGATTCGGTGTCAGCCAAGAGGGACTGAATGGTGATATGAGCCATGCCATTCTCTGCAACAGTCGGTGCTTTTATCTGAATGTTGCCTGGATCGGGAATAACTTTATTGCTGCCTGTTAACTTTAATAATGCCTCTTTAACAGTGCTGGCATTAAAGGCCTCTTTGGGCCAGGCTGGCCTGGCTGCTAAATGGGTGTAAGCCACCCCTGTACCCATGGCTGTGCCTACTGCGCCTGCTGCAAGTGTCCCTTTTAGAATGATTCTACGTTTCTGGTTGGTGTTTTTCATCGCGACTTATTGCTACCTGTGACGACGCTTAAGTTCGACCAGTTCGGATTGAATTTGTTTTAGCTTGGCAGACATCCGTTCTCCACGAAACAGGGAGATATCATTCTCCTGCAGTGCAATTTCAAGTTGTTGCTTTGCTTGTTCAAGCCGGCCTGAAATGTAGTAGTAGTCTGCCTGGTATTCATGGGCTTGATTGGTGTCGCCAGCCTTAGCGGTTGCCTGTGCCAGAAGTTCATACAGTGCGGCATCTCGCGGGCGATATGGGGTGATGCGTTCAAGGATATTGCGTGCTGTTGCAGGGCTTTCAATATCTATCAATGTTTGTGCATAGGCCATGGTAATTGGGTAGTTGTCAGGCACCCTGTTTAGTGCTGTTTTGAGAGTGGATGCAGCGATCTCTGGATCTCCTGATTGGGTATAAAGGCGTGCATTTAGCAGTTGATAAGCGATTTGATTGGGGTGCTCTTTAAGCAGCTTGTCCAGCTCTTTTCTTGCCAGAGTAAGATTTTTTGCCCGCATTAAGGCCAATACATAACCATAGCGTTGTGCAGTTTTACTGCGGAAGCGCCCATCTGCCAGTGTCTCCCTGAAAAAACGGACCGCATCTTCAGGCTTCTCATACTGCTGTTCACGCAGGGTGGCACGTAGCAGGTAGTAACGGACATCAGCCGGGTATTGTTTGTAAGGGTATGCTGCTGCACGGCCTCTTGAGTCGGCAATACGTGTGGTGGTAACAGGGTGAGTGCGCAAAAACTCAGGCAGGGTGGTTCCATAAAACCGGGTGGCTCTGCCCATGCGTTCAAAAAAAACAGGCATGGCCCTGGGGTCAAAATTGGCATTGGCCAGGGTGCTTATTCCTACACGGTCTGCCTCATGCTCATTGGCGCGGGTAAAGTTGATCTGGTGCTGAAGCATGCCCGCCTGCAGCCCCATTGCGGCTGCTGCTCCAAGGTCTGAGCCGCCACCAACCAGTATGGCAGCCAGTGAAATTGCGGCGATAGGCAGATTCATGCGGCTGGCATCATCAAATGTGCGCAACAGGTGCTTTTGCGAGACGTGAGCTATCTCGTGAGCGATAACTGAAGCCAGTGCACTCTCTGTCTCCGTTGTGAGTACCAGGCCGGAAAAGACACCGATATGGCCTGCCGGACCGGCAAAGGCATTGACTACTGCACTATTGATAAGAAAGAAATGGAACTGCTGGCCTGCCGCCTTGCTGTTGGATGCCAGCCTGTTGCCAAGGGACTGGATATAATCAGCAATCAGCGGATCGGATACAACAGGGTAGTGATTGCGCACACTGCGCATAAAGGCCTGCCCCAGTCGTTGCTCCTGGGCAGGTGTCAGTATGCTGCCTGATGAGTCCCCCATCTCTGGTAGATGAAGGTCGTCACTGGCAGATGCCAGAGATATGCTGCTCAAAAGCAGTAAAGCAAGCCCGAACAGCCAATGGGCGGGTGTTATAGTTCTTAGCATTATTAATAGAGTGGTGTGCCTACACATGGCGATACTACAATCCTACCTTAAATAGGTCTGACCGCGTAATATGAGTCTCAGTATGGTTATATCTGGATGCGAGCTGCATTATCTAGGTATTATATAGGGTTGGTTATTTGGATCAGATGAAATGAAATTTGTAATACAGGTTAACGAAGGCCCCTATCAACATCAGACAACAGATTCGGCCTATCAGTTCACCCGTGCAGCACTGGCCAGGGGGCATGATGTGCTGCGGGTATTCTTCTACCATGATGGCGTAAATAATGGCACCCGGCTTACCTCACCGCCGCAGGATGATCGGGATGTCGTCGGCCGCTGGTCTGCCCTGGCTGCGGAACATGGGCTGGATCTGGTGATCTGTGTTGCGGCGGCCCATCGCCGTGGCATCCTTGATGAGAGTGAGATGAAGCGTCTGGACAAGGATGCCCACAATCTGGCCCCTGGATTCAGAATATCCGGGTTGGGGCAGTTGATCGAGGGGGTTGTTTTGGCTGATCGTCTGGTTGTATTTGGAGATTGATGTGCGGATAAAAAAATGTCTCTACGTCAATCGACGCGCACCCTATGGCACCAGCTATGCGTTGGAAGCCATCGATGCCGTCTTGATCGGTTCGGCCTTTGATCAGGATATATCGCTGCTCTTCATTGATGATGGCCTGTTTCAACTGAAGAGAGATCAGGATACGACCGATCTTGAAATAAAAAACCACTCGCCCGCATACCGAGCCTTTGAAATGTATGATGTGGAAAAATTCTATGTATCGGAAGAGGCCATGGCGGCACGCGGTCTCAAGAAAAGAGATCTGGTTATAGATGTTGAGGTGCTGAGTGATAGCAGGATCAAAGACCTTATGGACGAACATGATGTCATCTTCTCTTTTTAGGCTTATCCAATGAGCATCCTGCACACCGTCAACAAATCACCCTTTGAAAAGAATAACCTCGAAAGCTGTCTGCGCTACGCCAAAAGTGGCAGTGCCATATTGCTGATTGAAGATGGCATCTATGCGGCATTAGCAGGAACCACCTTTTAAAAAAAGGTGATGACAGCCATGGATGAGCTGGACGTTTACTGTCTGGCACCCGATATGAAGGCGCGAGGGTTCTCATCAGCCAACATGATCGATGGCATCAAGCTGGTGGACTATGCCGGTTTCGTCGATCTCACAGTAGAATATGACAAGGTGCAGGCATGGTTATGAGTATCGAGGTCAACGGCAAGCTGCTGGAAACGGACAAAGAGGGTTATCTGACCGATCTTTCCCAATGGGAGCCTGCCGTAGCGGAAGTGATGGCCCGGATAGATAAGCAGGAGCTGACCCCGGAGCATTGGGAGGGGATCAACTTTCTACGAGAATTCTATGATGAATTTGCCATGGCGCCCGCAGTGCGAATCCTCACCCGGGCCATTGGAAAAAAACTGGGCAGAGAGAAGGGGAATGCCCGCTATCTCTATAATCTATTCCCCTATGGCCCAGGCAAACAGGCCTGCCGTTATGCCGGGTTGCCCAAGCCGTCGGGCTGCATGTAAATATGATGCAATGAGCCGCCTCGGCTTATAGCCATTGAAAATCAGCCATGCCCTATCTGCTCATCTCAGCTGCACATAAATCATCAGGTAAAACCACCATCAGTACAGGACTCTGTGCTGCACTCAAACAGCGGGGGTTGAATATTCAACCCTTCAAGAAAGGGCCGGATTATATTGATCCCATGTGGTTAAGCCGTGCTTCCGGACGTGCCTGCTATAACCTCGATTTTCACACAAGCTCCCGGGCTGCAATAAAAGAGACCTTTGCTCAACGCATGCAGGGTGCAGATATTGGCCTCATCGAGGGTAATAAAGGGCTCTACGATGGGCTGGATCTGGACGGTAGCAACAGCAATGCTGCGCTCGCTACCTTGCTGGATGCGCCTGTGGTTCTGGTTATTGATGCACGCGGTATGACCCGTGGCATCGCCCCGCTGATTCTTGGCTATCAATCCTTTGAACCCGATATTCATATTGGTGCTGTAATCCTCAACCAGGTGGGTGGTTATCGCCATGAGGAGAAACTCCGGCGGGTGATTGAATACTACACCGATGTGCCTGTACTGGGTGCAGTACATCATGCATCAGAGATAGAGATTGTTGAGCGTCACCTGGGCCTGATGCCGAGTAGTGAAACGACGGAGCGGGATGAGATCATTCAACGCATTGCTGGTGCGATTGCAGATCAGGTCAATCTGGACAGAGTGATCGAATTGGCTGGTGCAGCTCCCAGGATAACCTCCATGGCTTCAGCTGCCACAATTGCCTCTCCCAACAGCGCACTTCGGATTGGCATAGCGCAGGATGCTGCCTTTGGCTTCTACTATACGGGTGATCTGGAGCGGTTTAAGCAGGCGGGTGTAGAGCTTGTGGCGTTCAATACACTCACCGATAAAACCCTGCCGGATGTTGATGGCCTCTTTATCGGTGGCGGCTTTCCAGAGACTCAGATGGCTGCGCTGGAGCGTAATCAGAGCCTGCGTCAGGCCATCTATGATTTTATCGAAGCGGGCGGGCCAACCTATGCTGAATGCGGTGGCCTGATGTATCTGGCACGCAGCCTGAGCTGGAAAGGAAAAAAGCATGAGATGGTGGGCGCCATACCTGCAGATTGCGTTATGTGTGATCGCCCACAGGGACGAGGCTACGTACGACTACACCAAATGCCCAATGCGCCATGGGGTCAACTGCCAACAGTATCAAAAGAGATCGCCGCGCATGAGTTTCATTACTCAAAGCTGTAAAATCTGGGAGAAGAGGTCAAATTTGCCTATAAGGTGTTGCGTGGCACTGGCATAAACGGCAGCCATGATGGCATCATATATAAAAACCTGTTAGCCAGTTATACCCACCTTCAGGATACTGATCGTTACCACTGGGTAGAGGATTTTGTAGCATTTATGCGAAGTCACCTGTCATCAACAAAGCAGATTGGAACTATGCCCTATAAAACACTTATCTCAACACATGACCTGACAGATTATATTGATAATACCGATTGGGTCATTGTCGACTGCCGGTTTGATCTTGCTGATGCGTCATGGGGGAAAAGGCAGTATCTTGAATCACATATTCCAGGTGCTGTTTATGCGCATTTGAATAGTGATCTTGCCAGCCCGGTCATTCCTGGTGCTACAGGCCGTCACCCATTGCCAGATATTGATGAGGTGGCAAAAAAATTATCGGCATGGGGCATAGATCAACTGACCCAGGTCATCGTCTATGATCAGGATAGTGGCATGTTTGCTGCCCGACTGTGGTGGCTACTGCGTTGGTTAGGGCATGAAAAAGTAGCCGTGTTGGATGGTGGATGGCAAAAATGGAAAAGAGATGGATTGCCTGTTCAGAATGAAATACCGGCAAAAGAGCCTGCAACATTTATACCCCGGCTGCAAACAGGGCTGATAGCAGATGTAGATGATGTTATTGCATGTCAGAACAACCCAAACCAAAAGCTACTGGATGCTCGTAGTGCTGATCGTTTTCGTGGTGAGAATGAAACACTTGACCCCATTGCCGGACATATACCCGGTGCAATATCTGTTCCTCTTATGGATAATCTGGATGCAGATAACTGCTTTAGGCCAGCATCAGAATTAGAGGGCCGTTTTAGAGATATACTGGATAAAACCTCAGCGAAAGAGGCCATCGTTTATTGTGGTTCTGGTGTTACCACAGCGCATAATATATTGGCTATGGTGCATGCTGGCATGGATGAGCCTCGCCTCTATGCTGGCTCATGGAGTCACTGGATAACAGATCCATCGCGGCCAGTATCAACAGGAGAGAAGGATTAATCAGAGAGGGTTGCGACTGTTACTCTGCATCGATGAATAAGGTTAACTGCTCTGGTCTGTTGTTGGCAGGATCAGCATAAATACAACGCCGCTGTTATCTGAAAGATTTTTGGCTGTTACTGAGCCGCCATGAAATTCACAGATTAGCCGTACGAGATAAAGCCCAAGTCCCAGGTGTGGTTCTGTTGTTTCTGCTGTACGTATAGACACCATCGATTCAAACAGCTCCTGGCTCAATGCTTTGGGTAGTGTTGGGCCGCTATTGATGATGCGCAGGCAGAGCTGTCTGTTTTGAACTGAATCCAGCTCTATTTGGATAGCTGTATCTGGCTGATGAAAGTCAACGGCATTGCTGACCAGTTTATCCAATGCCTGGCTTATAAGATCAGGACTGCCGATGATATATGTTGGTGAATCTGGCAGTTGAGAATGGAAGGTTATACCAGGGTAGACTGTGCGATAGTTCTCTGTTGTGACCCGGATCATCTCAGTGAGATCAAACGGCTCAGGTTCTGCATGTTGCAGCAACTGCTCAAGCCGTGTTGCCTCGCGCATGCGATGCAGGATAAGCCCCAATCTTTCCGTGCCTTTTTTAGCATGCTGCAGATAGCGCGTGCGCCTTGCTGAATCATGCTCTGCTTCCAGGTTATCCAGTGATGTCTTTACTACGGCCAGTGGTGTTCGCAACTCATGGGCAAGGCGTGATGCCATGGCTTCAAGATAACGATTATATTCTCCAAGCCGGGCAAGCACATTGGCGAAGCTTCGACTCAGGTCATCGATTTCATCTTGTGTGGTACCTGTCTGCAGTTGCCTCTGTATTCTGCCGTCTGGTGTGACTGCGGCTTCAATATTGTTCCGTAACTTGTGGATGCGTGTTGTCAGGATAGAGGCAAAGCCGAGCAGTACCAGGCTGGTAACACTAAAGAAGATCAATGTAATGCTAAACAGGCGTTCCAAGGCTCTGTTTTGAAGAGACTGAATAGCATTGGTGCTCTGTTCAACCAGTACGACACCCAGGATGCCCTGTTCAGAGTGAATGGGCCATGCTGCTGAGAGAATGACAGCCTCCCGGTCTGGTGTTATGCGTCGCCGGGTTTTAGGGGTGCCATTCAATGCTGATTCGATCTCTATGCCCTGAAGCTGTGATGCACCACTGAACTCATCTGCAAAAAATTCAGTCGGCTGACGCAGTACCAATCGGAATAGATTATGCAGTAGTGAGGTGGATCTGTTGTGCAGGGTTTCTGTGGGTGTGTCAGGTGATTTCAGGGTGCCTTTTTGTGCAAGTACGCCATGCTGTCTATCCAGTACCCAGATGCGTGCGTTTTCATGTGCCAGGTTGTTGACAATCTGTTCAATGACGGGTGATGGCGTAACCAACAGTCCGAGTTCATCAGGCTGGCCGGTGCCGTTTGTGCCGGTAACGGATTCGATGGTGCGGGCGACGGGGTCATTCACATCCGCTATGGCGAAGGCCAGGCGTTTGCCCAGCAGGCGAAGAGGGATGCGAATTTCAATGGTGTAGCCATCTTTGCTCTCTTGCCACTCCCCTTTTATGCGGGCCTCTTTGGTTATGTCGTTGCCGTTATCTGTTATGCGGTAGGCATTGACCCAGCCAGGTGCAGAGGTTGCAAGTTGGTAGTGATCTACTGTGCCATTGGGCTGTTCCAGTGAGATCAGCAGGTGATCATTTCTATCCAGATGGGTAGTGCCGGGAGTGCGGTAGACAATGTGTTTATCCCTGACCTGGAACAGTGCGTAGAGGTGTCTTCCGCGTTGGACAATGATATTGCTGAAGTTGAGTGCACCATCGCTTTTGTAGTGGCGTGCATTACGCAGGTAGGGCGTCCAATCGTCACTGTAGCCATCAAGCTGGATCAGTGTCTCTATGGGATGGACATAGAGTGTCTGTGCTGGCCCTGCCCCGGTAATAAAGAGATCCTTCCTGTTGTGCAGTACTGTGGCGACGGCTTGTGCGGTGCCCAGCAAAACCTGCTCCTGCCCCTGGCGCAGAAAGGCCTCTGTCTCCTGGATATATTGGTATCAGGCCCATGGAATGGCGGCCAGTGTCAGGGAGACCAGTAACAGCTTGAAACGAATGCTGTGGTAAAAGCGGCGTTGACGTGGGCTATGGGGTCTCATTGCGCAGCAGCCGGTCTCTACTCTGCATTCCACCGATACCCCACGCCATACACGGCATCGATGGCCTTGAATCCGGGGTCGATAGCACTGAATTTGCGCCGGATGCGTTTGATATGGGTGGAGATAGTCATCGTATCGACAACGATGTTGGCCTCATCCATGAGTTGCTCACGGGTCTTTACGTGACCCGGTCGTCGTGCCAGTGCAGTAATGATCCAGAATTCGGTTACCGTTAGTTCTATGGCTGCGCCGTGCCATCTGACGGTGAGTCGATCCAGATCAATGTGCAGGCTGCCGCAATCCAATGTTCGCTCTTGAACGGGGGGTTGGCGCAGGGCTTCGATACGGCGGAACAGGGCGGCAATACGTGCCGTGAGATGAGGCAGGCTGATATCCTTGGTGAGATAGTCGTCTGCGCCCAGTCGTAGCCCGGTTACTGTATCGATATCACTGTCACGGGCAGTTAGGAAAATAATAGGCAGATGAGGGGATAGTGCACGCAGTTCACGGCAGAGTTCATAGCCACCATCCGGGTCGCCTGCCAGCCAGATATCCAGAATGGCCAGATTGGGCAGTTGCCTTCGAAATGCGGCCAATGCCTCTGTGCGTGTGGCGTAGCCTGCTACCTCATAACCCTGCCTGTGGAGGGCGTCAGTGTAGTTTTCACGAATGGCAGGCTCGTCTTCAACAATGGCTATCTTTTTGCTCATTTTAGGTAATCTATACCATCTACACCCGCAGTAAATAGCTGGATTGGGCAATTGCCACTCTTTTGCCACTATCTGCCATGGGTTTGCCCATCAATGGTAACGGGCTTGCCATTTCATTTTGTTTCAATTCTATCTGGCACCGGCGCGAGCAATGATTGCGTGAAAGGTAACCATGGAGGGTTCGCTGGAACATATTGAAACAGGAGAGAGAAAAATGAAATACAGGTTAATGCTATCAGCTTGTTTTGCGCTACTGGGCGTTGCGAACAGTGCATGGGCGGCTGGTGAAAATGAGATGGCTCAAACCTATGATCAGCAGTGGCAAGGTATGGGAGTGGGTGGCTTGATGGGGGCGCTGTTGGGTGGCCCTCCAGGATTTATTATCGGTATTGCCGGTGGTGCATTGATAGGACATCAGCAAGGCCAGGCGGATGATCTGGCTGGAGCACGTCGGGAGGTTCTGGAATTAACCGCTGAGCAGCGTGATCTGCGGCATGACTTGCAGGTTGCGCAAAATGAAGTCACAACACTGCGCCAGAATAATGCAGATAAAAGCCAACAGGAACAGGTGTTGATCGAGGAACGGTATGCGGATCAGCTGGCAGCCATCGCTAACGGCGTTGTTTTAAATATTCAATTTCGTACTGAGAGCGCAGAGTTGGCGCCCCATTTTGAACAGCAACTTACCCGTGTTATAGCGCTATTGGATGCATTTCCAGATCTGCTGGTTCACATTGATGGATATGCTGATCAACGAGGTACAGAGCAATTTAATCATGCACTCTCTCAACGCAGAGTAGATGCCGTTGCTCAGCATCTGCAAACTGCGGGGGTGGCTGTTAACCGTATCCGCAAAGTACCATACGGAGAAAGCCAAACGGAGTATGCAGAGAATGATGTTGAGGGGATGAGCTTTGATCGTCGGGTTGTGCTCTATTTTTGCAGGAGATCATCATGAACAAACTGATATGTCCACTGAGTGAAGAGTTCCTCTACTGTTCGCCTGAGCGGCCAGAAAAAGGGTGTTATAGAGTGTTACAGGAGATGGAACAACCTAAGCAAATATCGCAAAAAAATGGTGCTGTGGATTTTAATGGTCATCTGTTGCAGAACCCCATGAATTCAGATCAGAATTAATGGTAGCGCCCCTGATCAACTATGCTTAATGTATGAGCAAATAGAAGGTGAGGGCATAGTATGGATGGCAATGCAAAAACAATAAACACGTTGACTTCAAAAGAGCTGGATGCGCTTGTGATTAAAAAAGGGAAATTGTTATTGAATGCAGTTCATGCTGCAGAATTATCACGTGGTGCTGCTGCCTCGTGGCTGGATCAGTTGCTCCAACAGTTTATGGCTGATGATGCCTTTAGGGTAAATGCATTGCGTTTTATTGATCTCTTGCCTACATTAAAAAATGATAGAGAGCTGGTTGTGCATCTGCAAGAGTATTTTCCTGCTCAGGAATTCCCACTGCCAGGTATAGCAAAATGGGGACTAAAGCTGGGTGCTGGCAAGCTGGGTGCCCATCTGATAGCAAGTGCCATCCGAAAGTCTGTGGAGATGATGGGAAAGCGATTCCTGGGTGGTGCTTGTGCAAAAGAGGTCTTAAAAACAGTTACAGGGCTGCGTCAACGTGGACTCTGCTGCAGTTAGACTTGCTTGGTGAAGAGTCTGTATCAGAGACTGAGGCTGATGAGTATCTCCAATGTTATCTTGAACTGCTGGATAGCCTGGTTCCTGAATTGGCGGTATGGGAGCAGAATAATATCCTGGATGTGGTCAGTGGACGTACCGCGCCGCGCCTGAATCTTTCAATCAAACTCTCTTCCCTCTATTCCCAAATCACCCCGAGAGATTTTGATGGGAGTGTGGAAGCCATTAGTGCCCGATTGCGTCCATTGCTACTGAAGGCCAGGGAGAAGGGTGTCTTCATTACTGTTGATATGGAGCACTATGATTTTAAGGATGTCATCTTAGGTGTCTTTAAAACGATTCTGATGGAAGAGGCATTTTGTGACTGGGCAGATATCGGCATTGCCCTGCAGGCCTACCTAAAGGATACAGAACAGGATTTGACCCAGCTGGCTGAGTGGGCAAAAGAGCGTGGAACACCTGTTACGGTGCGCCTGGTGCGTGGAGCCTATTGGGATCAGGAGTGCATTGTAGCCGGGCGTGAGGAGTGGCCGGTGCCGGTTTGGCGGCATAAGTCTCAGACGGATGCCAACTATGAACGTTGTCTGAACCTGTTGATAAGCAATCATCCCTACCTGGAAGCGGCGGTAGCTACCCATAATGTCCGCAGTATGGCTGTAGCTATGGTGTTGGCGGAACAGCATGGCATTGAGCCAGGGCAGTTTGAATTTCAGGTGCTGTATGGCATGGGGCAGGATCTGGCAGATGCTGTGGCTGCCATGGGTTATCGAATGCGTGTCTATACCCCCTTTGGTGAACTGCTGCCGGGGATGGCCTATCTGGTTCGGCGGCTGCTGGAGAACTCATCCAGCCAGTCCTTTTCCCGCATGATGGATGCTGAGCAGCAGATGGGTGATGAGCTACTGGCTGCACCGGATATTAGGTCTGAAGCTGATGAGAAAGAACCAGTAGCGGGTTTTTGTAGTGAGCCGATTTACCGATTTGTAGACCCCAAAGAAAGGGAAGGCTTTGCCAAGGCCATTGAGCAGGTTCGATCAGAGCTTGGTCGAGCCTATCCGCTAATTATAGGGGGGCAGGAGAGGGAGACCAGCCAGGTTATTACCTCGCTGAATCCTGCTCGGCCTGATGAGGTAGTGGGGCGGGTTGCATCAGCAGGAGAGGCAGAAGCTGAGGCGGCTCAGAATGCAGCTGAAGGAGCATTTCAAAGCTGGTCGACACTGCCTGTATCTGAACGGGCAGGCTACCTCCGCAAGGCAGCAGAAGTGTTGCGTCAACAGCGAGACTATTTTGCTGCGGTTGAGATCTTTGAGGCAGCAAAACCCTGGGCAGAGGCTGATGGCGATATCACTGAGGCTATTGATTTTCTGGAGTATTACGCCCAGGAGGCTGAGCGTCTCTCTTATCCAGGCCACCTTAATCTGCCGGGTGAACTCAATACTACACTCTATCGCCCCAGTGGGGTGGGGGTAATCATTCCACCCTGGAATTTTCCATTGGCCATCCTTGTGGGGATGTTGTCAGCGGCTATTGTCACTGGTAATACGGTGATCTTGAAGCCCTCATCTCAAACGACAGTTGTTGCTGCACTCTTTGTTCAGTTGCTGCATAAGTTGGGATTGCCGCCGGGGGTTGTTAATCTGCTGCCTGGGCCAGGCAGAGCTGTGGGAGAGTATCTGGTTCGACATCCCCGTGTTCACTTTATTGCCTTTACAGGGTCACAGGATGTGGGCATGCGTATTGCCCAATTGGCATCCAGGTTGGTTCCTGGGCAACAGCATGTCAAACATGTTGTGGCGGAGATGGGGGGTAAGAATGCCATTATCATTGATCAGGATGCTGATCCTGATGATGCTGTACGTGGTGTGGTGGCTTCAGCATTTGGGTTTTCCGGGCAGAAATGCAGTGCCTGTTCCCGAGTTATACTGGTCGGTGAAGAGAATAAATCCTTTGTTGGGCGCCTTATTGCAGCGACCCGCAGTCTACATATAGGCAACCCCGAGAAGCCAGGCACCTTCATGGGGCCGGTGATAGAGGCTGCAGCTCATGATCGTATCTGTCAGATGATTGCTCAGGGTAAGAAAGATGCCAAACTGATGCTGGAAATGGACTGCACCCACCTGGGCAATGGCTATTACATTGGACCAACGATATTCATAGATGTACCACCTGATTCCTCATTAGCCATAGAAGAGATATTTGGGCCGGTGCTGGTGGTGATGAGTGCACCAGACTTTGAACAAGCACTGGTACTGGCCAACGCCACACGTTATGCCCTGACGGGGGGTGTCTACTCGCGTAGCCCGGCACATCTGGAGATGGCAAAGCAGGGGTTCCAGGTAGGTAATCTCTACCTCAATCGCAAGATTACCGGAGCGCGTGTCGGGTATCAGCCTTTTGGTGGTTTTAAACTCAGCGGTATGGGTACAAAGGCCGGAGGGCCAGATTACCTGTTGCAATTCCTTGAGCCACGAACGGTTACTGAAAATACCCTGCGTAAGGGATATGCGCCGGAGAGCTGATAAATCGGGATACCGAACCTTATCGTTAGATTACCCAACTAAAAAATTCAAGAATTGATTTTAGTCTGCCGTTAGTCTGCCGCTAGGCTTGTTAGGTCTTTGTTATTTGATGCAGGCAATGAAGATTTCCTTGTTTGGAAGAGACAGATGGAGAGAGGCACTATGAATGCGCCGAAAAATATGAAATTAGGCACACGTTTTCTACTTCTGGCTGTTTTTGTAGCGGTTGTTGTGGTGATTGAAAGTGGTGTGGTCATTATCAACAGCCAGGCTATTTCTGATCAGACCGCAGAACTTAACACGCATGAATTTCCTCTCCTCAATAAAGCGCATGAGTTAAAACTGGCTGTTGTTCAGGTGCAGCAGTGGCTGACGGACATCAGTGCTACACGCGGGCGTGACGGGCTGAATGACGGCTTTGATGAAGCTGAAAATAATGCTAGAGCATTCAAGCGATTAATTGATGAACTTAAAGTACTGGATCTTGAGCATGCAGCACAATATCAGGCCATGATACCGGTTTTTGATGCCTACTACGAAGTGGGAAAGAGAATGGCTCAGGCCTATATTGACCAAGGCCCGGCGGGTGGCAACCCGATGATGACGCAGTTTGATGAAGTAGCCGCAAAGATGACAAAAGAGGTGAATGACCTGCTTGCAGGGGTCATAGAGCAGACTGCTGCTGCACTCTCTGAACAGCAGGAGCTGGCTGCTTCAACTGTACTTTATGTAAGTGCTGGTGCTTTGGTTATTCTGCTAGGTGTTGGCCTTGTCTACTTCATTATGTCCCAGGCTTTAAGTCATCTGCCAAAGCTTGTGGCAGAGTTACAACGTGTGGCGGAGGGCGATTTAACCTCAACGATCAAAGTGACTCGTGGTGATGAGATTGGTGAGCTGATGCAAGGATTGAGTTCCATGCGTAATCGGCTTGTGGCCATGATTTCTAAGATTACAGATACCTCTGTTGAACTCTCTTCAGCGATGGAAGAGATGTCTGTCATTGCCACAGAAACCAAATCGAATATTGAACAGCAGCAATCGGAAACGGATCAAGTGGCCATTGCCATGAATGAGATGACCGCCACAGTACAGGAGGTGGCCGGTAATATTAGCAATACAGCAGATGCGGCTGAGCAGGCCCATAGTGACACTTTGAATGGTGAGCAGGTTGTTGGTCATACGATAGATACGATGCAACAACTTTCTGGTCAGATTGACAGTGCAGCAAATGCCATACAGCAAGTGGAGCAGGACAGTGATAGCATCAGTGCCATATTGGATGTCATCAAGAGTATTGCTGAGCAGACAAATCTGTTGGCATTGAATGCAGCTATTGAGGCGGCGCGGGCTGGTGATCAGGGTCGTGGCTTTGCCGTTGTGGCAGATGAGGTGCGTACGCTGGCGAGTCGAACCCAGCAGTCTACAGAAGAGATCAACCAGATGATTGAGAAGCTTCAAGCTGGCTCTAAGCAGGCTGTTCAGGTGATGGGTCAGAGTCGGGAGCAGGTGCAGACCGCAGTTGAGCAAGTGACTTCAGCA
>JAJRZI010000070.1 GCA_024275295.1 Gammaproteobacteria bacterium
AACAAGGAGCAATATACCTGGAGAAAAGGCCTGCATCTCAGCAGAAAATGTAATTTCCCGAACCAAAATTTTGGAGGCGGGTATCGAACCGACACAGAGTATTTCTGCGTCAGACAGTTAAACCCGACAGACTCCTAGAATTAATATATAGCTGACTACTTAAGGAATAGAGACAATGTCTGTAACTGAATCCTTAAAAAAGCGAGAGGTGATAACCGCCTTCCTGCGCCATCAAGGAAAAATTCTACTGGTAAAACGTAGTGAGAAAGTAGGCAGCTATCAGGGGTATTGGTCTGCTATCAGTGGTTACCTCGAAGACCTTACCCCCTTAGCCCAGGCACAACGCGAGATTAGGGAGGAGACCGGGCTTAAGTCTGGTGACATTCAACTCATCCGTTACGGAAAGCCATTGGAGGTACCATCACCAAAACATCACTGTTGCTGGGTTGTGCATCCCTTTTTATTTGATATCAAAGATCCTCATCAAATTAGACTGGACTGGGAAAATAGCGAGTCATCCTGGATCGACCCTGCCTCAATTGGTACCTATGTAACCGTCCCAATGCTGCAAGAGGCTTATCATGCCTGCCTGGTGGAGTAATGGATAAAAAGACTTTTGATCTGGCATTAGAATCGATCAGCACTGATCGACAAAGTGGCGCCAGTGAATTGGCAAGACAATGCCTGTCCATAATTGCTGAGAGTGCACACAAAGCACCATCAGATAATACGACTGAACTCATACAGCTTCTGAAGCAACGTGCAGCCCAGCTAATTGCGACCCGCCCAAGCATGGCACCAATCGAAAATCTACTTAACCGTTGGCATGCAAAAATCCCACTATCACCAGAAACAGAACTGTCCGTCATGCGTGAACAGGCTGCAGTTACGGCCAATGATCTAATCAATATTTCACACCAGGCTGTTCAGCAATGTGCCATGCTGACAGCTGAATACATAGGGGCTAATCAAACCCTTTTTACTCACAGCTTAAGCACCACTGTTAAAGAGGTGTTTAAAGTCTTAAAGGATCAAGGTACAGAAGCCATCATCACTGAATCACGTCCACTTACGAAGGGCATCTACTGGCAAAACAGCTATCAGAGTGGCACATACCCACAACACTGATCACCGATGCCCAAATTGGGCTGTTCATTACCAAGGCTGATGCTGTATTAGTAGGCGCTGATGCGCTTCTGGCAGATGGCAGTCTAATCAATAAAGCGGGGACATACCCATTAGCCCTGATGGCACATGAACATGGCATCCCGTTTTATGTCTGTTGTTAAAGCTTTAAACAGCGTACAGAAACCATGGGGGAGCCAAAATTAGAGATGATGGATATTACCGAGCTTCAGGC
Source organism: Gammaproteobacteria bacterium (assembly GCA_024275295.1). Taxonomy (GTDB): domain Bacteria; phylum Pseudomonadota; class Gammaproteobacteria; order Chromatiales; family Chromatiaceae; genus WFXD01. The sequence goes on from JAJRZI010000070.1 coordinate 1,361, forward strand.
ACCACAACTCCCAGGGGTAACAATACAAAACATATACTTCGACATTACACCAGCACGCATGATTAACATCTGGTTTGATGAAAACCAGATGCATCATTACAGCCAGCAATAGAATAGAGAATAAGCAGGGTTCACAAGGCCTAAACATCCTAGTACTTCGTCAACATGATAATTTAGGATGCAGCGTTCCTGTGGTGTTTCGCTGCAAGGCACAGTGCGCAGGCAATGGCCTTAGTCCTTGCCAAGCATTGTAACACCGCAGCGGGACGCCACAGGAACGCCCGAAGGGTTGGCCTGTCAGCGTCCATGACCGCGTTGCGCCTCTTGCAAAGGACTAAGGCCATTTGCTGCGAGGCGCGCCTTGTCCTGAACGCTGACAGACCAACTGCATCCTAAATTATCATGTTGACGAAGTACTAGGCACTAAAGTCATCAAAGAAGATATTTTCTTCTTCCACACCTAAATCTTTCAGCATATTAATCACGGCATCCATCATCATCGGTGGGCCGCAGATGTAATATTCACAATCCTCTGGCGATACGTGGTTTTTTAAGTATTGTTCATAGAGAACTTGATGGATAAAGCCCTTATCACCCTGCCAATTATCTTCCGGCTTTGGATCGGACAGGGCCAGGTGCCAGCTGAAGTTATCAAACATATCATGCAGTTGATTAAACTCCTCCATATAAAATATCTCATCCAGACTACGTGCACCGTACCAGTAGCTGATCTTGCGTTTATTACCTTCCTCTTTTAACAAATAATTTATATGTGAACGCAATGGAGCCATTCCAGAACCACCTCCAATGTAGATCATCTCTGTATCAGTGGATCTTGGAAAAAATTCACCATAGGGGCCGGAGATTGTGAGTGTGTCACCTGCTTTAAGACTAAACAGGTATGAGCTCATTTTGCCTGGTGGAATGCCTCTGCTGGAAAGCGGCGGTAAGGCAATGCGGATATTGAATTTTATCTCTCTGCCTTCACCGGGATAGCTGGCCATGGTATAGGCGCGTTTTACGGGCTCCTTAGTATGCGATTCCAATGTCCATAAATTCAACTCATCCCACTCTTTTCGGTATTTTTTATCCACCTCAATATCACTGTACTTGAGCTGATATGACGGCGCCTCCAGCAGAACATAACTACCCGGTTCAAAATCGATCTCTTCCCCTTCGGGCAGGTGCAGAACCAGCTCTTTAATAAACGTAGCGACGTTGTGATTAGACACCACTTCGCAGTCCCATTTTTTTACCGTAAACACCTCTTCCGGCAGTTCTAACATCATAGATTGATGAACAGCTACCTGACAGGCGAGACGGTAACCATCTGCGGCATCATTTTTATTTATCAGATCCTCTTCTGTGGGCAAGATAGTTCCACCCCCTGATAACACTTTTACACGACATTTGCCACATATATCTGTACCACCACAGGCAGATGCCAGAAAAATATCTTCTTCTGCCAAGGACTCTAACAGCTTGTCACCACAGGTCGTATCAAAGGACTTTTCTGGTGCATTGCTAATCTTGATATACACTTGGCCTGATGGAATCAACCTGGAACGTGCAACCAGAATAATCACAACCAACGTTATGATGATGGCCGTAAAAAGCGCAATGCCCAAAAGAATTTCTACAATCATGCGAAGTAACGACTCACAACTTGATCCCAGAGAAAGACATAAAACCCAAGGACATGAGTCCAGCCGTGATGAAGGCGATACCTAATCCTTTCAACCCATCGGGCACATCAGCATATTTCAGCTTTTCACGAATGGCTGCCATCATAATGATGGCCAGCGCCCAACCGACACCGCTGCCAATGCCGAAGACTGTGCTTTCATTAAAACTATATTCACGCTCCACCATGAAGAGTGATGCACCGAGAATGGCGCAATTGACAGTGATCAGTGGCAGAAAAATACCCAGCGCATGTTGCAAGGCTGGAAAGTAACGCTCCAACACCATCTCCAAGATCTGCACCATTGCAGCAATGACACCGATATAAGTCACCAATCCCAGAAAACTCAGATCAAGATCAGGCAGACCCACCCATGCCAATGCACCGTCACGCAGTAGATAATGATAGATCACACTGTTTATCGGCACTGAAACAGACATCATCATAATGACGGCCATGCCCAAACCAATCGCCGTCTCCACCCGTTTGGATACAGCCAGAAAGGTGCACATGCCAAGAAAGAACACCAGGATGATATTCTCAACAAACACTGCCTTAATGAAGATATTGAGATAGTGCTCAAACATGCGTTAGTCTCTCTCTACCTGGTGGCTTTTCCAGGTACGCAATGCCCAGATGAGCAGACCGATGATGAAAAAGGCACTGGGTGCCAGCACCATCATGCTATTTGGGTAATACCAACCACCTTCGAACACAGAGGGCATTAGGGTATAGCCCAGCAGCCTGCCGGTACCCAACAGTTCACGAATGGTCGCGACGATGATTAATACAACGCTGTAACCTATGCCATGACCCAGACCATCCAACAGACTCAGCCCAGGTGGGTTGTGCATTGCAAAGGCCTCAGCACGCCCCATGATGATGCAGTTGGTGATAATCAGACCGACAAACACAGATAGCGTCTTGCTCATCTCAAAGGCATAGGCCTTGATGAATTGATCCACTACTATGACCAGGGAGGCAATAATCGTCATCTGCACAATAATGCGTATGCTTGCCGGGATATGGTGACGGATAATACTCACCGTGGTATTGGAGAGCGTAAGCACCGCAATCACTGCCATACACATAATCAAGGTAGACTTAAGTGAAGTGGTCACGGCCAGAGCAGAGCAGATACCCAACACCTGGATTGTAATCGGGTTGGAATCAAACACGGGATTAATCAATATGCCCCTGCATTTGTTGGTTGTTGGTGTGTTGCTCATAACCTCCCCTCACCGTCTCGCACTCTAGCCAGGAACGGGCCAAAGCCATCATCACCCAACCAGAACTTCAGAAGATTCTCTACACCCCAGTTGGTAAGTGTAGCGCCTGACAAGGCATCCACTTGGTGAACTGTGTTGGGGTTATTATGATCCACACCCCCTTTTACCAATTGGATCTTTGGTTGCCAATTTGCATCAAAGATCTTCTTGCCATTCCACTGCTTCAACCAGCGTGCACTATCCACTTCACCACCCAGGCCGGGTGTCTCTGCATGTTCATAAAAGCGCATCCCAATTACTGTTGCAGTATTGCCCTGTAATGCGATAAAGCCGTATAAGGTTGACCACAGTCCATAACCATGGATCGGTAGGATAATCTTATTAATCCGATTATTATCATCACGTGTCAAATAGACAGGTGCATATAGTGCGCGTCGTTTAATACCTGCAATATCCTGCTCCGGTGAGAGCGCTATGCTCTGTTTGGGATCTTTTGCCGCTTTACGCTGGTCATACGCTTCAGGGTGCTCTACCTTATGAAACCTGCCGGACTCTAACTCCACCAGGTGTATTTCCAACTGCTTTAACTGTTTCTCAACCGCTACATCCTGCTGCTGCAGGCCAGCTACTTTCAGAATATTGAGATGCATATAGTGTTGCCGGTTGGCCTCTTGTGCCGGGCGCAACAATATGGTGCTTATGGTGACCACGGCCGAGCAGATCAGCGATACCACCAAGGCAGTCAATAAAACCTTGCGCGTAGCGACTTTAGCTCGCATTGCGCCGTATCCTGCGTTTGATATTGGCCTGCACTACAATATAATCAATCAGTGGTGCAGTTAAATTGGCAAACAGAATTGCCAACATAGTGCCTTCCGGATAGGCGGGATTGATAACACGTATCAGAATCACCAGCATGCCAATCAAAATCCCATAAACCCATTGGCCGCTGTTCGTCATGGCTGCAGAGACTGGATCGGTAGCCATGAATACCATGCCAAAAGCAAACCCACCGATGACAAAATGCCAATAGGCAGGAAGAGAGGCAATTGGATTGGCATTACTACCAAAAAGATTAAACAGGGTGACAAGTCCAATCATGCCTAACAACATACCGAGCATAATGCGCCAGGAGGCTATGCGTGTATAAAGTAAAAAAGCAGCGCCAAACAGTATTGCTAAGGTTGATGTCTCACCCATGGCGCCTGGCAGGAAACCGAGAAAGGCATCCAGCCAACTAACGCCTATGGATTCAATTGCCTCGCTGCTACTGATAATATCACCCATCGGAGAGGCTCCACTCACGCTATCTGCTGCTGATGGATTTACAGCCAGCGCCAACGGGGTAGCGCCACTGTACCCATCTACAGCAACCCAAACAGCATCACCAGACATATTGGCAGGATAGGCAAAATAGAGAAAGGCTCGCCCCGCTAAGGCGGGATTGAGAAAGTTTCGTCCTGTTCCGCCAAACACCTCCTTCGCCATGACCACACCAAAAGAGATACCCAATGCCACCTGCCACAAAGGGATAGTTGGTGGTAGGGTCAAAGCAAACAAAATGGAGGTAACAAGAAACCCTTCATTGATCTCCTTATTACGCATGCTGGCAAACAGAATCTCCCAGAATCCACCAACAATTAAGGTCACTATGTATACAGGCAGAAAATAGGCTGCACCATGGGCAAGATTGTCCCAGATGTTTTGAGGAGAATAACTGGCAACAAGGAGCTGGATAAATGCGCCACGCCAACCTTCTATACTCTCTTGTCCGACAGTTGCTAAGGCACTGTTGGCTTGTAGGCCGATGTTATATAGCCCCATCACTGTGGCAGGCAATACAGCCAACCAGACAAAGATCATAATGCGCTTCAGGTCCATGCCATCGCGCACATGGGTACGACCGCTATTCACTCGGCCTGGAGAGTAGAGAAACAGCCAAACACCGCGATAGAGTGCCCCCCATTTCTGATAGGGGCCATTCTTTTCAAACTTGCTGGCATGTCGTTGAAAAAAGTCTCGTAATGCCATATGTCTCAGCCTTCTTTCTCTATCCGGTTGAGACATTCCCGTAACAACAGACTATAGTCATACTTGCCGGGACAGACATAGGTGCAGAGCGCCAAGTCCTCTTCATCCAACTCCAGACAACCTAATGCCTGGGCAGCATCTGTATCATGCACAATCAATGCGCGCAGTAGCTGGGTTGGCAATATATCCAGTGGCATCACATCCTCATAACTGCCTACCGGCACCATTGCGCGGCGTTCACCATTAGTTGTGGTGGAAAAATCAAAATGCCTATCAGATGAAAAGCTGGAGGTGAAAATATTCAAAATAGAAAACTTTTTCTTACCCGGTCGCAGCCAAGAGAAGAGCTCCTTTTTACGCATCTCTTGCAACACTGAAACCTGCAGGTGATAACGTCCTAAGTAAGCAAGTTTTTCACGGGCCTCATGACCATATAAAACTGAACCGGAGATAATACGGTTCTCACCTATTTTTAGTTCACCGCAAACCAAGTCATCTATAGCTGCCCCCAAGCGAGCACGCAGCAAACGTGGCTGTTTTACCTGAGGGCCAGCCAGTGAAATCACACGCTCAACAAACAATTCTCCCGTGCTGAAGAGTTTTCCAATAGCAATAACATCCTGATAATTGATCGACCAGACTGTTTTGTGCTTGCTCACCGGATCAAGCATGTGAATATGCGTACCCGGCAGACCTGCCGGATGGGGGCCTGTGAATTCCTGCACAACCAGTTGATCCAAATCAGGGTAAGGAACAGCGCTGTCCACTGCTTTGCAGAGATACAACTTCCTCGCACTAAGGCGTGCCAATACCTCTATGCCATTACCAAAATCCTGCCAGTGTTCATCTATCACTACAACTGGATCTGCCGCCAGGGGGCTGGTATCCATGGCATTGATAAAAATAGAATGAGGGGTGCTATCTGATGTTGGTACTTTGCTGAATGGGCGGGTACGAAATGCAGTCCACAGACCCGATTGAAGCAGGTTTTCCCTCACCTGTTGTTCACTCAGGCTATGCAGCTCTGCAGGAGGATAGGATGAAAAACTGACGGCCTTCTCATTATCATCCACCTGAATGACAATAGACAACAACATACGTTTCTCACCACGATGGATGGCTTCAATCACACCACCTGCAGGGGCGGTAAAGCAGATGCCTGGTCTCTTCTTATCAGTGAATAGCAACTGCCCGCATTTAACACGGTCGCCCTCTTGCACCTGGAGATTGGGGCGTATGCCAATATAATCATGACCAAGCACAGCAACCCTCGTTACAGGCTTCTCTTCAATCACCTGTTGCGGAACACCTGTAATGGGTAAATCCAGCCCCTTTTTAATATGCATAGCAGTCAGCGGTGTAGGCTCCTCTGATTGGTATAAATTATAGTGCCAGAGTGGAGCAAGTTTTCGACCATATAAACATCCTACTAGCTCCCTTGTTCTCATCAAGGTTAACACTTTTAATAGTAGAGGTGCTCTAGTACACCTCCAAGCTGTGGTTCTCTTCACCACCAATAAACAAAGCACAGTTGTATTTAGGCTGCTCTTATCTGCGCTGATTTCTCATATTTTTTTCCACCCTCTTCTACCTATGTAAAGTGGTAGGTGCCACTTTTTTCAGCTTTTACGTAAAAGGCCGGATAGGGTGTTAATTAACAGTACTGATCCATATCCTTAGGGAACCTCTGAATAATTACCTTTAATATTCACCAATCGATTGATATAGATGTTACTGATAATCATTACAGTTTAATTTGCCCGTATAAGTCCGGTTTTTAGGCATTTTTTCATTTAAAAAGGCCTTTTCTGGCCTT
>JAJRZI010000071.1 GCA_024275295.1 Gammaproteobacteria bacterium
ATGGCGACGATTACGCGGATTCAATTACCTGGCCAAGGTGCTTAATGGAATTAAATTCAAAGATGGTATCGAGGTGACAGAAGTCGATCAGGCCGCCGCTTGATATTCAACCGGCTAAACACCACTTTTGACAATAACTCATTCCAATCCTGTGCCTCTACTTGTCGTTTATCAAAGAGTGGTGTGGCAACACCAAAGCCATAGGCACCGTTTTTATGGTATTCGGGCAGGTTTTCAGTGGTGATGCCACCTGTAGGCACCAGCTTGATCTGATCCAGTGGGCCTTTGATATCCTTGATATAACTGGGGCCAAACTGGTTGGCAGGAAAGACCTTAACCATATCTGCCCCCAGCTGCCATGCGGTATAGATCTCTGTGGGTGTGAATCCGCCTGGGATGACGGGGATCTGCTCCTGCTTGCATTGTTGAATTACATCAGCATTGACTATAGGGGTGACAATAAAGGTGGCACCTGCAGCTAATGCACTATCAAGATCATCCAAAGTGCAGACGGTGCCTGCACCAATATTCATAGTTCCACCTGCTATCTCTGTAGCCAGCTTGATCAGCTCCGTGGCATGCCTACTGTTCATAGTCACTTCGATATTACGTAATCCACCCAGTGCTGAGTGCTTAACGATATTTTCAACCTGGTTGGCGCTGTAGCCACGTAGTATCCCAATGACAGGTAGTTCTTCAAATATTGTCCAGCTGAAATGGTTGCTCATGGTGTTTCATACTCCTAATGGAAGATGGTTATTGGTTGCTGTCTGGTTGAACGTTCCTTTCAATATCCTATGGTTATAAGGTACTACTTCTAATTTTCCTAATGATAATCTGATATTGGTTGTTTTATGAGGTGGTTGTTGAGTTGTTGTTTTATCTCCACTGTGTTGCAGTAGTGTCTACAGAATAATAGTGCACAATTTCTGAGGTGTTAAATGATAAATATACTGGAAAAATTTTAACTGTTTGATGGATTAGATTATGCCGTTTTGGCAGATATCTCGGTGATGTGTAGCAGGCATGAGTTTGCTGATGGGGATGTATTGATCTCTGAGAGCGATAAAGAAAACTGTGATCTCTACCTTCTTGTCAACGGTAATGTGGAAATCTTATCGATCAATCGATCCAGTGCATATGGTGAGGTTGTGCTATCAAAGCAAGATAAAAATATCTTTGGTGAAGTGGGATGGCTCACTGATCAACCGCGAACGGCGACTATTCGTGCTAATGGTGTTGTTGAAGCGGTTAAAATTGATGGTAAGCAGCTGATGGCATATATGGAGAATAATCCAAATATTGGTTTTATCCTGGCGAGGCGTATTGCCCGTCTTCTTGCACAACGTCTGAAATTTACAGATGACCTACTAAAGCAGATTTTGTGGAGTGGGTGTGTATAGCTTACAGCCAACGAATGGGCATAAATATTGTGTGCCAGAATCACCTGTGGTTATTGGGGGAATGCCAGGGTTGAGTTATCTGGAATTTGAGCTACGGTGTACTGGTATGTGTTGATGTATTCTTCGGTAGCCCTTGTTTCTCTCAATCAGCCATGCACTGTTATGTTGCTGTGAATAGCGGCAAAAAAAGATATGGGTAGAGCCGCAGGTTGGTTATAAATTGATGTACCAGGAATTACTATGGTGAAGAGCCATGGAACTTGAAAACGGGAAGAGAATAATGGAACTCAATAAATTAAATGAGGGTGGAGTATTTGCAGCATTAGCCATAATGCTACTGCTCATTATGTCTCCAGGCGTGTCGCAAGCTGTCGCCATGTATAACGGCGATGTGACATTGGAACTGAATCTGGAAAGTATAACGCCATCAACAACTGATCTGGATATTATGGGCGATGCATGGGTAGCAGGCTCAGGTGTGTCTGTGTCTCCTGGTGATACGGCTACAGCTTCAGGGGAGGCTACGCTAAATGCAGCTGACCCTGATAGCATGGTAGTTGGTGATAATTTTTTATTTAATGCCAATGTTACTGGGGTCTCTGGTCTGGGGGCGGCAGTCAGTTCATTTTATTCTACTGAGGGAGTAGTCATTCTGGAAAACAGAACAGCCTCTGATTATGTACTTAGATTCTCATATGATCTTTCCTATACAGGAAATGCAACAACAGATGGGTTGATTGGAGAGAATGCTACGATAGACCTCTTGTTGGATATTGTTGGTGATATTTCAGGTAATCAATACTTAGGGTTTGATGTTGGTATGAATACAGACTTGGGAGACCCTGCACTAGGTTACAGTGAAAGTGGCTTCTTTAAGATATCTCTCGCAAGTGATGAGAGTGAAGAGATGGTTATTAATGTATCTGCTGATGGTAATGCATTAGGGGTTGCGGCAACAGAGATTCCGGCTCCATCCGCTTTGTTACTTATGATGCCAGGATTAATGATGATTGGCTGGAGTAGATCCAAAGCGTAAATCTATAACCAAACCAGCCTCGGAAAAGTGGGGTCTATGTGGATTGATATGAATTAATAAGGTACTGTAGTAGCCGTATGTTATCCAGGGATGGGCAGTGATTCGAGGTGTTGTTGCGTTTGTTGTTGGTGTTCTCTCTCTTCAGTTTCAGGCTGAATTGCCAGCGCTGTTGTGGGTTTCTCTTCTCCCTTTTCTCCTTCTTGCTTTACGCTTCACATGGTTGCGTTTGTTGCTATTCTGCTGTCTGGGTTTTTTGTGGGCGCTCATGCATGCATATTGGTTGTTGGGCAGTGCGCTTAATCCATCGGTTGAGGGCAAGAATGTACATGTTGAAGGTATTATTGTTTCATTGCCGGAAGGACATGGCCAGCGAACACGATTTCAATTTGAGGTTGAAAAGCTGCACTATCAGGGGGAATCTTATCCTTCACCAGGGAAGATTAAGCTCAATTGGTATCGCAATGCTCCGTTGCTGAAGGTTGGTGAGCAATGGCAGCTACAGGTGCGTATGCGTAGGCCCCATGGGTTTATGAATCCTGGTGGATTTGACTATGAAGGCTGGCTGTTTCGAGAGGGGATTCATGCAACAGGTTATGTACGGAATGCCCCAGAAAATAGAAAACTAGCTGATAGCAATTCACTATATCTTCTCCAATCACTACGACAATCCCTTCGTGATAAAATTTACCATGCAGTTGCAGATCAATCGGTAGCCGGAATTATTGTTGCACTGGTGATTGGGGATCGTAGCGGCCTCAGTCGTGAGCAATGGGATCTGTTTGCCCGTACAGGAACCAATCATCTGGTAGCTATTTCAGGTCTGCATGTGGGGATTGTGGCCGGCCTGGTGTTTTTTCTTTTTCGCTGGCTTTGGAGTCGCTCTTCCCGGCTCTGTCTCTACCTGCCCGCACCACAGGCTGCTGCGGTGAGTGCCATGTTGGCCGCCCTGTTTTATGCCGCTCTGGCAGGTTTTGCACTGCCTACCCAGAGAGCCTTGATTATGTTGGCAGTGGTGATGGGCGGCATACTGTTACGGCGGCAACAAAGGGCTTCAGATGTTTTGTCACTGGCACTGTTGCTGGTGGTGCTGATTGATCCACAGGCAGTGATGTCAGCAGGTTTTTGGCTTTCATTTGCTGCCGTGGGCGCCATTCTGTTTAGGCTTTCTGGTCATCTCTCCAGAGAAGGGGTGTGGCATAAGTGGGGGCAAGTGCAGTGGGTGGTTGCCATAGGGCTGGCGCCACTGTTACTGGCCTGGGGTATGCAGGTATCCCTGTTTGCGCCTTTGGTGAACATGGTTGCTGTCCCGCTCTTTAGTCTGTTTGTGGTGCCTGCGGCATTGCTGAGCAGTTTGATACTGCTTGTTTCAGATGGGTTGGGTGGGTTGATGCTGTGGCCACTTGTCTGGCTGCTTGAAGCAGCTGTTGGGATGCTTGATGTGGTTGCTGCACAGCCTTATGCCGCCTGGAACCAAGGTGGAATGCCCTCTTGGACTTGGCTGCCAGCAGGGATGGGAGTCCTTTTGCTGTTGGCCCCTGCAGGATTGCCGGGGCGCTGGCTAGGCTCAATCTTTTTATTACCGTAGCTTTTGGTGCGGCCACAGCTGCCTGTAGCTGGAGAACTCTGGTTTACTCTGTTAGATGTAGGGCAGGGGCTTTCTGCTGTCATCCAAACCCAGCGGCATACTCTGGTCTTTGATACTGGCGCTCGCTTCTCAGATGATTTTGATGCAGGGTCGGCAGTTGTGGTTCCCTTCCTGCGTGAGCTGGGTGTTTCATATATTGACCGTCTGATATTGAGTAATGCTGACAATGATCATGCAGGTGGTGCCCTCAAACTGGTTGAAAAAATAGCTGTACATGAGATTTTGAGCGGTGAGCCGGATGAACTCACCTTGGGCCGTGCCCGGCAATGCACAAATAGAGAGGTGTGGAGATGGGATGGTGTTACATTCCGTTTTCTATACCCGGTACAGAAAAACCAAAGTGAAGGGAATAATGCCTCATGTGTGTTGCTGGTGGAGAGTTCAGCGGGGCGAATCCTGTTGACAGCTGACATTGAAAAAGAGGTTGAATCCTGGCTGTTGAGTCATGTACCTGAACAGCTGACTGCAGATATTGTTCAAGTACCACATCATGGTAGCAAGAGTTCTTCAACCCGTGATTTTGTCACAGCGGTTTCACCTGATTATGCTTTGGTGCCAGCTGGTTACAAAAACCGTTACCGTTTTCCACGGCTAGAGGTGGTGCAGCGTTGGCAGGCAGCTGGCGCACTACTGCTTAATACAGCAAATCAGGGGGCAATCCGCTATCGTCTGCATCCAGTTGAGGGTATTGTAGGGCCAGAATCCTATCGAATGGATGCAAAACGCTATTGGAATGCGGGTGAATGATTTTTACATCGCTTAGATTTTTTTGTCGGTGTAAAATACGCGGCTTCTTATAACAAAATCTTTCAGGTCGAGTATTGACACAAATCCTTTCCATTGCTGCGGGTGGTGCTATTGGTGCTGTGATGCGCTATTGGGTCTCCACCGGGGTTTATAGCCTGCTGGGGCGGGGGTTTCCTTATGGCACACTCGCGGTTAACGTGATGGGTTCCCTGTTGATGGGCTTTCTCTATGTACTGCTGTTAGAGAGGATGACTACTGGGCCAGAGTTACGGGCGGCACTGCTGGTCGGGCTTTTGGGCGCCTTTACCACCTTTTCTACCTTCTCTATTGAAACGCTGAATTTGATCGAGCAGGCTGATTTCGTAAAGGCCGGGTTCAATATGCTCATCAGTGTAGTTGCCTGTGTGGGTGCGGCCTGGATTGGCCTTATTATTGGGAGACAGATGTGATGACGCAGAGCTGTGAAATAACCATGGTACGCATCTACCTTACTGAAGGGCAACATCAATTCGAAAAGCTGATGACCATTCTGCATGATGAAGAGAAGGTGCGTGGTGTCACCGCCTTTCGTGGGATTGCCGGTTTTGGTCAGTCGGGAAAAATGCACTCATCAAGCCTGATTGATATCTCACTGGATCTTCCGCTGGTGCTGGAGTTCTTTGATACCCCTGACAAGGTCAAGCAAGTACTGGAATATCTGAATACTCTGATTAAACCGGGCCACATCGTTAGCTGGCCTGCTCAAGTGAATAGTGGTGAATAAATAATGCTGGATCCTCGTCTGCTTAGAAATGAACTGGACACCGTTGCCAAACAACTTGCCCGCCGGGGTATGCAGTTGGATACAGCGCACATCTCAGAACTGGAGTCTCGCCGCAAGGCGTTGCAGGTAGCTGCTCAAGAGCTGCAAAATGAGCGGAATAGCCGTTCCAAGGGAATCGGTAAAGCTAAGGCTGCAGGTGAGGATATCCAGCCTTTGCTGGCCGAGGTCTCCGATCTGGGTGAACGGCTCAAGGCAGCAGAGGATGAGCTGCAGGCTGTACAGCAGGAGTTACGGGATATCAGCCTGGGTCTGCCTAATCTGCCTCATTCTGATGTGCCAGATGGTAAAGATGAAGAGGATAATCGGGAGGAACGCCGCTGGGGCGAACCAACCCAATTTGATTTTGAACCCAAAGATCACGTAGATCTGTGCAGCAACAAAGGCATGGATTTTGAGGCAGGCGCTAAAATTGCTGGCTCCCGGTTTGTAGCGCTTCAAGGCCCGCTGGCAAGATTACAGCGCGCCTTAACCCAATTTATGCTCGATCTGCATACCGCTGAGCATGCTTATACTGAGACCTATGTCCCCTTTATAGTTAATGCCGATAGCTTGCAGGGCACCGGGCAGCTGCCTAAATTTGAAGAGGATCTGTTTGCACTGAAGGGTGAGCAGGCCTACTACCTGATCCCTACCGCAGAGGTGCCGGTCACCAATCTGGTGCGCGATGAGATCATTGAAGATGCCGATATGCCAAAACGCTGGGTTGCCCATACCCCCTGTTTTCGGAGTGAGGCAGGCTCTTACGGCAGAGACACCCGAGGCATGATCCGCCAGCACCAGTTTGAAAAGGTGGAGATGGTGCAGGTGGTGCGGCCATCAGAATCGCAAGAGGCTCTGGAGCAGCTCACGGGGCATGCAGAGATAGTGCTGCAGCGATTGGGACTGCCCTACCGGGTAGTCACGCTGTGCACCGGAGATCTTGGTTTCTCAGCGGTTAAAACCTATGACCTTGAGGTCTGGCTGCCAGGGCAGGGCAAATACCGCGAGATCTCATCGTGCAGTAATTTTCAGGATTTCCAGGCGCGTCGTCTGCAGGCTCGCTGGCGGAACCCTGAAACCGGCAAGCCTGAGCTGGTTCACACGATCAATGGCTCTGGCCTGGCTGTAGGGCGCACCCTGGTGGCAATTGTGGAAAACTATCAGGATGCTGATGGCAATATCACCGTGCCAGGGGCCTTGCGTCCTTACATGGGGGGTATAGAAACTATCTGAGGTTGATCGAAAGGGTGGGCACCTGCACTCGCGGTGTGCCCACCCAATAGTTTGGGATAGGCTTGATGTGCAGAGGGCTACATGCGAACCATCATAATCAGCAGTATGACAAATCCGATTACGGCGGCTAATGGAAGTATAGCGGCGTGCCAATCCCCCTTCTCAGCCTTGGGGCCGTGCTCCATCCAGTGCTTGGCGTGGGGGTACATGTAAAACAGCATCATCCCCAATGCCGCTGCAGCGGCGATTTCCATCCACATATTCATCTTCTCCAAATATTAAAAACCCCGGCACATGGCCAGGGTTTTTATTGTAACTACGTGAGTTTTACCTCAGATTATTCATCACCCATCACACCAAGAATGTGCAGTAGGCTAATGAAAATATTGAACATACTCAGATAGAGACCATAAGTGGCAAAGATGTAGTTTGTCTCACCACCATTGATCATGCGGCTGGTATCAAACAGGATAAACCCGCTCATCAGCAGAATGATTGCAGCAGACATAGCCAGCGCCAAGCCAGGGATATCCAGGAATATATTGGCTATTATGGCCAGCATAACCACCATCATGCCGGCAAACAGAAAGCCGCCCATGCAGCTGAAATCACGCTTGGAGGTGAGGGCGTAACCTGAAAGGCTCAGGAAGATGATGCCGGTGCCACCAAAGGCGGTGCCAACAATCTGAGGCCCCTTAGGCAGGGCAAGATACTGAGTGATAATCGGGCCAAGACCAAAACCAAGTAGCCCAGTGATAAGGAAAATAACGCCAAGGCCTGCTAATGAGTTGGCTGTTTTTGGCAGTACAAACATGCCGAGCAGCATGCTGCCGATGACGCAGACCAGATAGGTCATGCCGGGAGGCTGAACAACAACAGAGACAGCAGCCATAATGGCACTGAAGATCAGAGTTGCTGAAAGAAGCATGTAAGTGTTCTTTATCAGCTTATTTGTGGCAAGTGCAGAGCCAGCCTGACTAGCGACTGAAAAGTCAACGCGGTTCATAGGCTTGTATTCTCCTTCTTGGAAATACGTTAAAAGTTAGCCTTCAAAAGGGAAGACAGTAATCAACGGGTAAGGATACCCACATAATTTGAAAGTTCAACTAAAAAAAGGTTCCGTAGAGACTGGCAAAACCCTACCGAAATCGGGTATGCTTCGCGCTCATTCGACGAACGCCGAATATCTGGAGAGGTGGCAGAGCGGTTGAATGCGACGGTCTTGAAAACCGTTGAGGGTTTATAGCCCTCCCAGGGTTCGAATCCCTGCCTCTCCGCCATGTTAATAGACTATTTCCTTGTGTATCAATGTGTTAATAATTGTGGATTGGATATAGCTCCCCAAATTGCCCCCATTAGGGGGCTGTTTTCTTTGTGTAGTCTCTACTTTTGTTAACTCCATGATGTAAGCCATCGGCTCTGCCGGTGAGATGCGAAAAGGCTCTGCCGTTCCGGGGTAAAGGAATGAGGTAGATTCTCCTCTGAACCCGCCAAGGTAAAGAGGAGAATCCAGATGAGAGAATGGCAAAGCCAAACTCACGTAAGGTGGTATTGCAAATACCATGTAGTAATCGTACCGAAGTGCCGGAAAAAGGCAGTCTATGGAGTATTGCGAAAAGATATTGGAGGAATACTCAGAGATTTGTGCAGACAATTTGGTGTGGAGTTGGTAGAAGGGCATGCGATGTCAGATCATGTCCATATGTGTCTGGGGTCCAGCAAAACCGGACATTCAATTCCGTCAAATGAACTGGCACTATCGGCCAGTGGACTAAACCGCTACCGCGGTAATGGAGCCCTACTTTAAACACCTCAAACCATCCAAGAATAACACCTGCTTCCTATGCTGAGTAATGGGGCATTTCGCCCTATCTCACTACAGGAGCAGAGCCATGCATACAACTTGAATGGCGGCTTTGGCACCTGCTGATCACCGTCGGTATCTGAATGGCTGCTTTGTGTATTGACCTGCTATTCCTCAGTTGCCGCCCTGCTGAACTGGTAGTTATTTTGCTTTTAACGACCAGGAGCCTCCACCTGTCATTGCCTCCTGATAACCCCAGTCACCTTGTAGCTCTCCAGTTGATGCTGTTGGTGCTAGTCTGCCGCGGCCAAAGGCTGTCCCCCAGTTCCATGCGTAGACCAAGTGACCATTTCTGACAATGCCTTCAATGGTGCCCTCTCCAAGACCGAACCAGAACCGCCCAGTGACGCGGTTGCCACTACGTTTGAGCTGCATTTTAGCCTGGAGAGTTTCGTGGCTACCATCAGGCAAGAGGCGAACATAGCTACCACTGTATTGCCCCTCGAAGGGAGTTTGAGCAGCGGTGACTCTTCCGGTGTCTTTCCATCGTTTCAGGGAGATCAGGTCTGTAGCTCTGGCCTTGGCGGCGATGGTTTGATGGATATCCGGATCGTTGAGCAACAGACCAATCCCTTTGATCTGGCTGGCGACATAGCGGATGACTTCGGTGGCTGCAGCACGATCCTGTTCCTGAGAGGCAAAGTCGCCAGGTGAACGCAGAAGATCGGCGGCCAGCGCCTGCATCCGGCTGCCAGTGAGGGGGTGAGTGTTCTGGGTACGAAGATGGTTCTCCCATGCCTGCTGACTTTCAAAGTCGGCACGGTTGGCATCAAAATGAGCCATCATCATAAAGAACTGTGCCATGCCCATAGGGGCAACACCAATGCGCCGCATGATGGTGTTGGCGAAGCTGTCCGCCTCTGCCTCATTGCTCTGGGCTTCGGCAGCAGTTACGCCGGGGCCATAACCGGGATGACGATGGAGGATATGGCCCAGTTCGTGGGCAAGAATCCAGACGAGGGCGGATTTCAGTGCTTTCTGGGATACATCATCCACTTTGGCGTCAGTTTTCCAGGCATCGGGGGCAACGCCCAGCGCTTTAAAGGGGGGTGGGAAATGACCACCTGGAATCGTTGCCGGGTCTTTGTATTTAAGCATGCCCAGATAATCGGTGACCGGCTCAAGACTCATATTGTTGGCCCAGAAGAAGCCCCATATAACGGTAAGATCATCAAGGAATTTTATTGAGAATATGGGGGCGGTTATGGTTTGCCCGCTGGCATAGAATGCCAGCGGGTGGCCCTGTAAATTACCTTCAGCCCGGAGAGGTAATCTCAGTTTTACCCGACCAACCCTGGTGCGTTCAGCGGGTGTCAATGACCCCATGATCAGGTTTTCAAAGTTCCATCGGATGTTAGGGCCGTACTTTTGCTGGCGTTCCAGCAGGACTGAGTCATTGTAAAGGTTGGCCAGATCTGTAGCTTCTGCCTCCAGGAAAGTCAAGGAGATCAGTAGTAATATTGCAAGGGTTCGCATGGCATTAATCCTCCCCGTTGAAAATATATACGGCTTCCATAAGCCCTGCAGGTGGCGGGCTTGGTGCCCCTGACCGAATCCAGTCTGCGAACAGCTGATAATCGCCCCAGCTCTCATCCCATACGGAGTGCAGCATCATGCGTTTAATGCGGGGCAATGCAATTAGAATGCTGTCGGCGTCAGAACGAGGAAGGGTGACCACCTCCTTTTCCAGCGCCAACTCCAATTTTCTGAGCATGCGCATATCACGCTTGACGGCAGCTTGATCCTGGTCAAGTTGTACAACACTGGTCTCACCTGTCACGTAAGAGAATGACGTGCTTTCTGAAGGGGTGTCTGATGATGTCGAGGTGGCATCTGTAGTGCCTGGCGTAGAGATATTCAGGGGATTTAAAAATGAGAAAGCGACCAGGGCCGAGCCAAAGAGGGCAAAGAATACCCCTGGCCCGACGCGGCTTATATAGATAGAGATCCCGCCGGGAAGATTAAATTTCCCCTCTCCTCCCTCTGTTGGCTTGGGTATGCGGAGAAAAAG
Organism: Gammaproteobacteria bacterium; assembly: GCA_024275295.1. Classification (GTDB taxonomy): domain Bacteria; phylum Pseudomonadota; class Gammaproteobacteria; order Chromatiales; family Chromatiaceae; genus WFXD01. The sequence continues at coordinate 10,742 of JAJRZI010000071.1, forward strand.
CTGGTAGCCGAGATAGATTGAAGCACCGCCGATAAATACGCCGAACAAGCGTTCAATCGAGCGCAAGATAAACAGATTTCCGAGGTCTACAGCTTCCATAATAGAACCCTCTACATAGATTTAATCAGGTATCATTCTCTCTGCTATCCAAGATAGATCAGTTGGATCTCTTCACAAATTTCGTCAGAATGACGATCTGCTGGCCATTTACGCGGCCTTCAATATGCTCGGCGTTATCTGCAACCAGTGAGATTCCACGAACGGCAGTGCCACGCTTGGCAGTGAAGTTGGCCCCCTTTACATTTAGATCCTTGATGAGGGTTACGGTATCGCCCGCTTCGAGCACTGCGCCGTTGCTGTCGAGATGTTTGATGGTGCTTTCATCACTTTTCCCTTCGCCTGTAGCCTGTGCCCAGGCCAGGGTTTCATCATCCAGATAGAGCATGTCGAGCAGATCTTGTGGCCAGCCTTCAGCACTCAGGTGTGTAAGCATGCGCCATGCCATCACCTGCACGGCGGGTATTTGGCTCCACATGCTGTCATTGAGGCAGCGCCAGTGATTAATATCGACTTTTTCTGGATTATCTATTTGTTCGCGGCATGTCTCACAAATAAGCACGCACTCATCTATGCCACCATTTGAGGTGGGTGGGACTTCATATATGCCCAGGTTTTCTGTTGTACCACAGAGTTCGCATTTAGATTCACTGCGTGCTTGTAATGCCTGTTCTGTACTCATTATTTACTGTTGCTCATGGTTGGATAGGGGTAGCTGTCTGGCCGATGCGTTGTCACCATATCAGGCTTTAGTAAAGGCCACAATCTCAGGCTATATTTTGCTTTAACCTGCCTGACATGCCGCTAACATAGCTATTGCAGCATTGGACAGGGTGCGTTTGCGGTGGCGTATTACGCCAAGTGTGCGTGAGAGTTGCAGCTCTTCAATCTGCAGTATCTTGAATTCAGTCTCTTTCAATAGTGTGCCTGGCAGCAGGCTCCAGCCCAGTCCGATGGAAACCAGCATTTTCAGTGTCTCCAGATAATTGGTGGAGATGCCCGTCTGGATAGGTACGCCTTTAGGTGCCAGTGCCTGCTCCAGGATATCTCGGGTATAGGTGCCGATGGTGGGCAGTACGGCCTGATGTTCAGATAGTGTCTTCAGGTTTGGCTGACTGATTTTGGCCAGTGGGTGATCTTTTCCCACTACAAAACAGAGGGGGTCATCCCAGATGGCGGTTAGCTCCAGTTGAGGAGAGGGTTGGGTTGGCAGGGTGGCGATGGCCAGCTCCAGTTGTCCCTGTTCTACTGCACTGCAGGCATTTTCTGATCCCATGAATTGAATATCTAATTGAACATCTGGGTAACTTCGGCTGAATTTTCGCAGTACGGGTGGGAGGCGGTGCAGCCCAATATGGTGGCTGGTACCCATGCTGAGTCTGCCTGTGACCTGATCGGTTAGATTAGCCAGACTGCGTTGGATATCGGTCACCTCATTTAGCATGTTTCTGGCCCGTGGTAACAGCTGGTTTCCGCCTTCTGTCAGCGTGACCTGGTGGCCAATGCGATCAAACAGTCGCGTATTGAGTTCAAACTCAAGTGTGGCTACTCGTTTACTGACAGCGGGCTGGGTCAGGTGTAGGCTCTCAGCTGCCAATGAGAAGGAGCCGTGTTCAGCCACTTTGACAAAGGCTTTGAGGTTATTGATATCCATTGTTGATGTATTCCTTTCTGGAATCGTTTAAATAAATAATATGAATTTATTTTATATTCTAGTAAGGCTATGCTCTATCCGTAAAGTATAAATAAATCAGGACAGGATCTGATATGAAAACCCTCTATGACAAACTCTGGGAAGCGCATGTTGTTCGCACAGAAGCGGATGGTACATCACTCCTATATATAGATCGTCACTTGGTGCATGAAGTGACTTCACCGCAGGCCTTTGAAGGGCTGCGGCTGGCAGGGCGCAAGCCTTGGCGTACGGGAGCCAATCTGGCCACCCATGATCACAATGTGCCAACGCAGGATCGGGAAAAGGGGATTACTGACCCTGTCGCCCGTCTGCAGGTGGAAACCCTGGATAAAAACTGCCAGGAGTTTGGCATTACAGAGTTTGAGATGGATGATATCCGTCAGGGCATCGTGCATGTGGTCAGTCCGGAGGAAGGTGCAACCCTGCCGGGTATGACGTTGGTCTGTGGTGACTCCCACACCGCAACCCATGGTGCGCTGGGTGCCTTGGCCTTTGGGATCGGCACCTCTGAGGTTGAGCATGTGCTGGCTACCCAGTGTCTGATTCAGAAGAAATCCAAGAGCATGCTGATCAATGTTGAGGGCAAGCTGGGGCAGGGCGTTGATGCCAAAGATCTGGTATTGGCCATCATTGGTGAGATTGGTACTGCTGGCGGTACAGGTTACGCCATTGAGTTTGCAGGTGAAGCGATTCGCAACCTCTCTGTCGAGGGCCGGATGACGGTCTGTAATATGACCATTGAGGCGGGTGCCCGTGTGGGGCTGGTTGCAGTGGATGACACCACTATTGAATATGTAAAGGGGCGTCCCTATGCGCCAGAGGGTGAGATATGGGGTCGGGCTGTGGATGCCTGGCAGGATCTGCACAGTGATGAAGGTGCCTATTTTGATCAGGTGATCACCATTGATGCCACTCAGATTCAGCCACAGATGACCTGGGGTACTTCACCAGAGATGGTTGTTCCGGTTACGGGTACGGTGCCTGATCCTGCACAGGAATCAGATCCGGTTAAGGCTGATGGCATGCGTCGGGCGCTGGAGTACATGGGGCTTGAGGCTGGCACCCCCTGTAGTGAAATTCGCCCGGATGTGGTTTTTATCGGCTCCTGCACCAATTCACGCATTGAAGATCTACGTGATGCCGCTGCTGTGGCCAAAGGCCGCAAGGTGGCGGATAGCATAAAGCAGGCGCTGGTGGTGCCGGGTTCTGGTCTGGTGAAAAAACAGGCTGAGGAGGAGGGGCTGGATAAGATCTTCATCGAAGCCGGTTTTGAGTGGCGCGATCCTGGCTGCTCCATGTGTCTGGCGATGAATGCTGACCGTTTGGAGTCAGGTGAGCGTTGTGCCTCTACCTCCAACCGTAACTTTGAAGGCCGACAAGGGACGGGTGGTCGTACTCATCTTGTTGGGCCTGCGATGGCTGCTGCTGCTGCGGTAACTGGACACTTTGTTGACGTGAGGAGCCTCTAATGGATGCATTCAAGACGTTTACTGGTATTGTGGCGCCATTGGATCGTTCCAATGTAGACACCGATGCCATCATCCCCAAACAATTTTTGAAGTCCATCAAGCGTACCGGCTTTGGCCCGAATCTGTTTGATGAATGGCGTTATCTTGACCGGGGAGAGCCTGGGATGGACTGTTCCGATCGCCCTTTAAATACTGACTTTGTGTTGAATGATGCTCGCTATCAAGGGGCGCAGGTTCTGCTGGCGCGTGATAACTTTGGTTGTGGTTCATCCCGTGAGCATGCCCCCTGGGCCTTGGAGGACTACGGTTTTCGCGTGATTATTGCGCCAAGCTTTGCTGATATTTTCTTTAATAATTGCTTTAAGAATGGCTTGTTACCTATTGTTTTATCAAATGAAATAATGGATAACCTGTTTCAGCAGGCAACGGGTGAGCAGGCTCTGGAGCTGGCTATTGATTTGGAGACTCAGACAATCGGTCTGCCCAATGGTGAAAGCATCGGTTTTGAGGTGGGTGAGTTCCGCAAGCACTGTCTGTTGAATGGGTTGGATGATATTGGGCTGACCCTCCAGCATGTAGATGCGATCAAATCCTATGAAGCTGCGCGGCAGCAGAGTGCGCCGTGGTTGTTTACGCAGTAGTAACAAAATTCAAACAGTTGAGATCTCCACAAAGGAGAGGGTATAGATTATGAGCAAAAAAATTCTGATTCTTCCTGGTGACGGCATTGGCCCTGAGATTGTGGCCGAAGCAGTCAATGTCATTAACTGCCTGCGTGAAGATTGTGGCTTGGATGTGGAACTGGATGAGGCCCTGGTTGGTGGTGCCGCCTATGATGCAGCCGGTCATCCACTACCAGAGGCGACACTGGAGCTGGCCAGAGAGGCCGATGCTATCCTGCTGGGTGCTGTGGGCGGTGCCAAATGGGAGTCACTGGATATCTCTGTTCGTCCTGAGAAGGGGCTGCTTGGGCTGCGTTCAGAGTTGAATCTATTTGCCAACCTGCGTCCTGCTATCCTCTATCCTCAACTGGCTGATGCTTCAACCCTGAAGCCAGAGGTGGTCTCTGGTCTTAACCTAATGATTGTGCGCGAGCTGACAGGGGGTATCTATTTTGGCCAGCCTCGTGGTGTTCGTGAGCTAGAAAGTGGTGAAAAAGAGGGCTACAACACACTGATTTATAAAGAATCAGAGGTTGATCGTATTGTGCGGGTTGCGTTTGATATTGCACAGAAGCGAGATAGCCGGGTCTGCTCTGTGGATAAGGCCAATGTGCTTGAGTGCACTGAGCTGTGGCGTGAAGTGGCCATCCGTGCGGGTAAAGATTTTCCAGATGTAGAACTGAGCCACATGTATGTTGATAATGCGGCGATGCAGCTGGTGAAGGCACCCAAGCAGTTTGATGTTATGGTGACCACCAATATGTTTGGCGATATCCTCTCTGATGCGGCGGCTATGCTGACCGGCTCGATTGGCATGTTGCCATCCGCATCACTGGATGAGAATGGCAAAGGCATGTACGAGCCGATCCATGGTTCTGCTCCTGATATTGCCGGGCAGGGTGTGGCCAATCCGCTGGCGACTATCCTCTCTGTCGCTATGATGTTGCGCTACAGTCTGGATGAGCCAGCAATGGCGGATCGTATCGAGAAGGCAGTGGATCATGTATTGGATCAAGGGCTGCGTACCCCAGACATTATGTCTGATGGCATGCAACAGGTAGGCACCGAAGAGATGGGCAGTGCTGTTGTCGCAGCAATGAAAGCTTAAGTGCAAGTAAATTATTAGAAATGTAGGCGAAGACTATGAAACGTATAGGTTTTGTTGGTTGGCGTGGCATGGTTGGCTCGGTTTTGATGCAGCGCATGCAAGCCGAGAGAGATTTTGATCTGATCGACGATGCTGTGTTCTTTACCACCTCTCAGGTGGGGCAGGATGGGCCGGATATGGGCAAGGGTGTCCAGCCACTGAAGGATGCAACAGATATTGAAGCCCTGAAGAGCCTGGATGCCATTGTTACCTGTCAGGGTGGCGGCTATACCAGTGAGGTCTTCCCAAAGCTGCGTGCTGCAGGGTGGGATGGCTACTGGATTGATGCTGCTTCAACACTGCGGATGGATAAAGAGAGCATTCTTGTCCTTGATCCTGTAAATATGAACGTCATCACAGATGGATTGGCTGCTGGCGTCAAGAATTATGTAGGTGGTAACTGTACCGTCAGTCTGATGCTGATGGGGCTGGGTGGGCTGTTTCAGAATGATCTTGTAGAGTGGGTGACCTCCATGACCTATCAGGCCGCATCGGGTGCGGGCGCAAATAATATGCGTGAGCTACTGGCTCAAATGGGTGCAGCAGAGGCTGCGGTCAAGTCGCAGTTGAATGATCCTGCCTCAGCCATTTTGGAGATCGACCGGATTGTGGCGGATACCCTGCGTAGTGATGCCTTTCCTACCGACTATTTTGGTGTTCCACTGGCTGGCAGCCTGATCCCGTGGATCGATACACAGCTGGGGAATGGTCAGAGCCGTGAGGAGTGGAAGGGGGGCGTGGAGAGCAACAAGATTCTGGGACGTGAGGACAATCCGATTGTGATTGATGGCATTTGTGTTCGCATCAGCGCCATGCGTTCTCATAGTCAGGCTCTGACCATCAAACTGCGCAAGGATGTACCCATGGATGAGATTGAATCCATGCTGGCTGAAGCCAATGATTGGGCCAGGGTTATCCCAAATGAGCGTGAGATCACCATGCGTGAGCTGACGCCAGCCAAGGTGACTGGAAACCTTGAGGTGCCTGTTGGCCGCCTGCGTAAGATGAATATGGGGCCAGAGTACCTCTCTGCTTTTACCGTAGGTGATCAGCTACTGTGGGGTGCCGCAGAGCCGCTACGTCGTATGTTGCGTATTTTGCTGGAAAAATAACTGTTGTTCTTTATTAAGGTAGCGTAGGTAATTGATGGATAAAAAGTTTAATGTTGCAGTCGTTGGGGCAACGGGAGCTGTGGGTGAGGCTATGCTCTCTATCCTTGCGGAGCGTAAATTCCCGGTTGATAAGATCTATGCGCTGGCCAGTAGTCGTTCCGTGGGAAAGAAGGTGGAGTTTGGTAATCGCTGGCTGAAGGTTGAAGAGCTGGATGAGTTTGACTTCAGCAAGGCTGATATTGCCCTCTTTTCTGCTGGGAGCAGCATCTCTGAAATATTTGCCCCCAAGGCGGTTGATGCCGGTTGCACCGTCATCGATAACACATCCCAGTTTCGTTATGAGGAGGATGTACCGCTGGTGGTGCCTGAGGTCAACCCTGAGGCGATAGCTGATCACCGGAGCCGAGGCATTATTGCCAACCCCAACTGTTCAACCATCCAGATGCTGGTTGCGCTAAAACCCATCTATGATGCCGTTGGGGTTACACGTATAAATGTCTGCACCTATCAGGCTGTTTCCGGCACCGGCAAGGAAGGCATTGAGGAGCTGGCGATGCAGACAGCTAATCTGCTTAATATGAAATCAGTAGAGCCTGATGTCTATTCCAAGCAGATTGCCTTTAACGTGCTGCCCCAGATTGATGCCTTTCAAGAGAATGGGTACACCCGTGAGGAGATGAAGCTGGTGCTGGAGACACGCAAAATCATGGAGGATGACGCTATCCAGGTAAATCCTACTGCGGTGCGTGTCCCTGTTTTCTATGGTCACTCTGAAGCTCTCCATATTGAAACACGTGAAAAAATTACAGCGGAACAGGCTAAAGCATTGCTGACTCAGGCAGCTGGAGTCACAGTCATTGATGAGCTTTGTGATGGTGGTTACCCAACGGCTGTTACAGATGCTGTAGGTGAAGATGCTACTTTCGTAGGGCGTATCCGGGAGGACATTTCCCACCCCTTTGGTTTAGATTTATGGGTGGTCTCTGACAATGTGCGTAAAGGAGCCGCTTTAAATAGTATTCAGATCGCTGAAATTTTGGTAAAAGACTATTTGTAAGCTATAGTTAGCGAATAAACATTATGTTTATTCTACAGTGTGCTTTGTTAGTCGTTTAGAGACAAAGATTTTACAGCCGTCATGGGCGTCCAATTCCTCCTTAGAAGAAGAGGAACAGGAAATGGGGAGAAGACATGGTTAGAAGACTAACCTTGCTATTGTTATCAACAGTGCTACTTATACCGGGCGGTGCTTTTGCGCTGGGTCTGGGTGAAATCCACCTGAAATCCGCACTGAACCAGGCATTTGATGCCAATATTGATCTGCTCTCAGTGAAAGCTGATGAATTGGATGGTGTAAAGGTGGCGTTGGCAACGCCTGAAGCGTTTGAACGGGCAGGCATAGATAGGCTCTTTATTCTGACTAAACTACGGTATGAGCCAGATCTCAATGCAGAGGGCAGACCAGTTATTCATATCACCAGCAGGCAGGCGATACGTGAGCCGTTTTTAAATTTTCTCATCGAAGTAAACTGGGCGAAGGGTCGGCTGGTGCGTGAATATACCGTGCTGCTGGATCCGCCTGTTACGCTGGATCGCAAACCGTCACCCGTTAAAGCCCCCGTCACAGAGTTTTCTGCTCCTAAGGCTACACAGAATGCATCACCAAGCATCCAGAGAGAGGTGCAGCTATCACCAACTGAACAGAGAGCATCCGTTGGAGGCGCAGTTGTTTCCCAAACAGGCGCAGATGAGTATGGCCCTGTCATGGCCAATGAGTCCTTGTGGAAGATTGCCAATAAGACAAAACCACAAGGCACCACTGTAGAACAGATGATGATGGCGCTGCAGCGCAAGAATCCTCATGCCTTTTACAGACAAAATGTAAATAATCTTAAACGTGGTTCTATCTTGCGTATGCCTACCCAGACGGAGATTGATTTTCTCTCTGTGCGTGAGGCTAGAGCTGAGTTCAGCAACCAGGTTGTGGAGTGGAAAGCCAATCGATCTGCGCTGTCTGCAGGCGACGCAGGGGGTAAACCTAAAGCGACGGCCGATAGAAAACAATCAACACCTGACAGCAAGCTGGAGCTTGCCTCTGTTCGCCCTGAGGGAGAGGGTAAAGGAGGCGTGAGTGAAGGGGATGGCACAGAAGAGATTACATCCAAGCTTGAAAATGAACTTCTTCTTGCCAGGGAACAGTTTGAAAGCGCCAAGCAGGAGCGCAGTGATCTAAGTTCTCAGGTATCACAGCTGGAGAGTCAGCTGACAGATTTAGAGAACCTGCTTGCGGTAAGAAATGAGCAGCTTGCACGTCTGCAAAATGAGCTGAAACAGTCTGAAATCGATGTTGCTTCAGAGATTGAGAAGGCACCCGTAACAGCAGCTGATGTCGAGTTGGAAGTGGTAGGGGAAGAGCTGGAGATTGTAGATGAGGAAGAGGCCGGGGTATCAGGTGAAGAGGAGATAAAGATTGCAGATGAGGAGCCAGGCAGCTCACAGGATGTCTCACCTGCTTCCCAAAAGGCGCCCGCCCCAGCACCCCAAGCCCCAGCGGCCGCATCCACCGAATCGATTCTTGATGTTCTAAAGAACCTGTTCGAAAACAATATGATTGCAGTGGCTGGTGGTGGCCTTGTCATCCTATTGCTGCTTTTATTGCTTGCGCGACGCCGCAAAACTGAAAGCGAAGAGTTTGAAGAGAGTATTCTCATTGGCTCCCAAGGAGAGGATACCGAGTCTCTGGGTAGTGCAACCGATGACACTGAAGGCAGCGTGTCTGAGGCTGCAGAGACATCATTTCTGAGTGAATTTTCCCACAGCGATATGGATGTTCTGCAGGATGATACGGGTGAGGTTGATCCGGTTGCAGAAGCGGATGTTTACATTGCCTATGGGCGTTATCAACAGGCTGAAGAGCTGTTGCGTCAGGCAATAGACCGTGACCCAGAGCAAACAAAAAGCTATTTCAAGTTGCTTGAGATTCTTTTTGTTACCAAAAATGCACAGGCTTTTACCGAAATCGCCGAAACGTTGGCTACTAAAAATGCAGGACAAGTGGATACTGATGCCTGGCAACAAGTGATTGCGATGGGGCATCAATTAAATCCTGGGCATGAGTTGTTTATAGATGCAGGGGGAGAGGGGGCTGTAGATAGTCGTTTGCAATCGGCAGCTGCCATGGAGGCAGAATCTGAAGCTGATGAACAGGATGAAGATCTTGACTTAATGGATTTAAGTGAGCTGACAGCAGATTTTGATATGGATGAGGATCTGGATCAAGGAGATGGGCCAATTTCAGCGCTTTTGGAAGATGACAGCCTGGATTTTGATCTGAATCTGGGGCTGGATGCTGAGGAGGATAAGCCTGATTCTGATGGTGGTACGGATGCTGATGATGCATTGCTGAGTGCAGATATTACTGAAATCAGTGTAGATGCCGGACTGGACGATGCGTTGTTGGATATATCGACAGAACTACCTGATTCATCCGCTTCTGAATTGGATGCAGAGACAGAAACAAGTGAACTGGAAGAGTCACTAAGCCTGGATGGATTGGATCTGGGCGACCCTTTTGAGGCGGGTACTCTTGAGGAGGAAGGCAGTGCACAGGCTGATGATTCGGCAGAGCTGCTGGGTTGGACAGATGATCTGGCAGCTGAACTCTCCGGCTTTATTGATGAGTCAGCAGATGAAGAGGCACCGGATAGTAACGATTTGACTGCTGAGCTTTCCAGCTCAGAAGATGATTTGCAGGATGAACAGGCCAAGGCCCAAGAGCTGGAGCAGGCGCTCTCTGGATTTACCGATGATCTCTCATTGGATGATGCGTTAGGAACAGCTGATTTAGGGACAGAGCTTGGTGATCTGGCTACTGATGAGGATGCAGGTATTGATCTGGAAGCCAGCCTGGAGGAGCTAAGTGGCTTGGATGAGTCGCTCTCCCTTGATGGTTTGATGGAAGAAGATTAAGAAAAATCAGAATCGCCTGATGAGGCGCTTGAATCGGATGAGCTAGTGCTGGGTGCCTCTGAGTTGGGTGAATTGAGTGTGTCTGAGGGGGATAATCTATCGGATGAGGATTTGATAATCGAAGATGAATCCGCCTCAAGCCTTTTAATGAATGAGTCGCTGTCTGAATTGATGGAAGAGCCGGATGAGATAGACAAGATTAATACCAAGCTTGATCTGGCGCGCGCCTATGTAGAGATGGGTGATGAAGAGGGCGCTCGGAGTATTCTGGATGAGGTGTTGAATGAGGGTGATGACATGCAGAAGCAGGATGCGCAGGAGTTGTTAGGCCGTCTCTCATAAGTGTCTAATTCTGGTTGAACCAAAAAGGCGCACAATGTGCGCCTTTTTCTATATATATGAGTGAAATGATGTCACGAGTTGCATTGGGTGTCGAATATGATGGCACTGGCTTTTGTGGATGGCAGATGCAAAAGAGCGGTGTGCGTACGGTGCAGGAAGAGCTGGAGAAGGCGCTGTCATCTGTAGCCAATGCGCCGGTCAGGGTGCATTGTGCCGGGCGCACTGATACCGGGGTGCATGGTGTAGGGCAGGTTGTCCATATTGATACAGAGGCACAGCGTACGCCTCGTTCCTGGATTTTAGGTGCCAATGCCAATCTCCCATTTGATGTAAATGTCACCTGGGCCAAATCGGTTGATGAGTCGTTTCATGCCCGCTTTTCTGCTGTCAGTCGCGCCTATCGTTACGTTATCCTCAACCGTATGACACGCTCATCCCTGCATCGCAACCGTGCTGTCTGGACTCATCGTCCATTGGATGCAGATCGCATGCATAAGGCGGCCCAATCATTGATAGGTACCCATGATTTTTCTTCATTCAGGGCTCAGGGTTGTCAGGCTAAAAGCCCGGTGCGCACGCTCTCTTATCTTGATGTGAGTCGTCAGGGTGACCAGGTCACTATTGATGTTGGGGCCAATGCATTTTTACATCACATGGTGCGCAATCTGGCGGGTGTGCTGATGACTATCGGGCGTGGTGATGAAGCAGTAGGTTGGGCGCAAGAGGTGCTGGAGCGACGTGATCGAACCAGAGGAGGGGTTACGGCTCCCCCTGAAGGACTCTATCTGATGCATGTGGGCTACCCTCCTGAGTTTGATATCCCGGAGCCGCCAGCGTTTTAACCCGGATGTTTCATGAATTCACGTGTTCTCGCTTGTCTATTGATTCCACAAGAAATCTTCTTCAGTTGCGCATAATCACTGATATGCGATGCCTTCAGAAAATCCCTTGTGAAACCAATACCCTGCACGATAATCATGTGAATTCATGAAACATCCGGGTTAATTCTGTAAAACAACTTTTGCTGTTGCTCGGTATCCTGTATCTTTTACCGCCTTATGAGAACACGGATTAAAATCTGCGGAATCACCCGCGAACAGGATGCAATGGATGCGGTACGGTTGGGGGCAGATGCCATCGGTCTGGTCTTTTATCCACCCAGTCCACGGGCCGTAACGATAGAGCAGGCGGCTGATATTGTGCGTCGGCTACCCCCTTTTGTGACAGTGGTGGCGCTGTTTGTTGATGCATCGCGGGATGATATTGCAGCGGTATTAAATCAGGTGCGTATTGATCTGATCCAGTTTCATGGCGATGAACCCCCAGCGGATTGTCGTGGCCATGCTCGTCCCTGGATCAAGGCGGTGCGTATGCGTGAAGATACCGATCTGTATGCTATTAAAAAGGAGTATGCTGATGCCTCAGCCCTGTTGCTGGATGCCTATCAACCAGGCAGACCCGGTGGTACAGGTGCTGTCTTTGACTGGAGCGCCATACCGGCTAAATTAGCCCCTGAAGTTGTGCTGGCCGGTGGTTTGTCAGCAGAGAATATAGAATCTGCCATCCAGCAGGTAAAGCCTTATGCCGTGGATGTCAGTGGTGGAGTAGAGCTGCAAAAGGGCATTAAAGATGTCAATAAGATTGCGGCCTTTATGTGTGGAGTTGAGCGTGCCAACCAGTAATCGAGAAACCTATTTTGATCAGCCTGATGGGCGTGGCCACTTTGGTCCCTACGGCGGTGTATTTGTCGCTGAGACCTTGATGGAAGCCCTGAAAGAGTTGCGACTGAATTATGAGAAATACCTGCAGGATGAGGCTTTTTTAGCCGAGCTGGATGCAGATCTGGCGCATTATGTAGGGCGCCCATCGCCGGTCTATCACGCTGAACGTTGGAGCCGTGAGCTGGGTGGGGCGCAGATCTACCTCAAACGTGAAGACCTGAACCACACTGGCGCACACAAAGTAAACAATACTATCGGCCAGGCGCTGTTGGCCAAGCGTATGGGTAAAACCCGGATCATCGCCGAGACAGGTGCCGGCCAACACGGTGTTGCCACGGCAACTGTAGCTGCCCGGCTTGGACTGGAGTGCGTGGTCTATATGGGGGCTGTGGATATTGTGCGGCAGGAGGCCAATGTCTACCGTATGCGCCTGCTGGGAGCTGAGGTGAGAGCTGTGGAGTCTGGGTCAAAGACGCTGAAAGATGCCCTGAATGAGGCGATGCGTGATTGGGTAACCAATATTGATGACACCTTTTATATTATTGGAACAGTGGCCGGCCCTCACCCCTATCCCGCCATGGTGCGTGACTTTCAGGCCATTATTGGTCGAGAGGCACGGCAGCAGATGCAGCAGCAGGCGGGATGTTTGCCTGATGCGCTGGTGGCCTGTGTGGGTGGTGGCTCCAATGCCATCGGCCTGTTCTATCCCTTTCTGGATGATAAATCGGTAGCAATCTACGGTGTTGAAGCGGCTGGTGATGGTCTGGATACCGGCCATCATGCAGCGCCCCTCTGTGCAGGCCGACCTGGCGTGCTACATGGCAACCGCACCTATCTGATGGAAGACAGTGATGGTCAGATTATTGAGACCCACTCCATCTCTGCCGGGCTGGATTATCCTGGTGTTGGTCCTGAGCATGCCTGGCTCAAGGATTGTGGGCGTGCCCAATATGTTGCCGTAACCGACAATGAGGCCCTTGCTGCCTTCCATGCGCTGACCCGTATCGAAGGGATCATCCCGGCCCTGGAGTCCAGTCATGCCCTGGCTTACGCCGCAAAGCTGGCGCCAACCATGTAAAAGGATCAGATTATTTTGGTTAATCTCTCTGGCCGTGGTGACAAGGATATACATACCGTAGCAGCGCTGGAGGGAATCGAGATATGAGCCGTATTGCTGCTAAATTTGAATCCCTGCGCGCCCAGGGTCGTAAAGCGCTAATCCCCTATGTCACAGCTGGTGATCCAAACCCCGACGTTACGGTTCCCATCATGCATGCCATGGTGGAGGCAGGTGCTGATATTATCGAGCTGGGCGTCCCTTTTTCTGACCCGATGGCAGATGGCCCGGTCATCCAGCGTGCCAGTGAACGCGCTTTGGCGCACCACACCAGCCTGCGTGATGTGCTGGAGATGGTGCGAGCGTTCCGGGTGAATAATCAGGAGACCCCTGTGGTGCTCATGGGCTATCTGAACCCCATCGAGGTAATTGGGTATGAGACCTTTGCCGCAGCAGCAGCGCAGGCCGGTGTGGATGCTGCGCTAACGGTTGATATCCCTCCCGAAGAGGCTGGTGAGCTGCTGCCCGCACTCAATGGGCATGGGCTGGATGCTATCTTTTTGATTGCGCCTACCACTATTGGATCGCGTATTGAAACAATCTGTAAAGCTGCCAGTGGTTTTGTCTATTATGTCTCGTTGAAAGGCGTCACCGGCGCTAGTCACCTGGATGTTGCCGGGGTTGAGCAGAAGCTGAATGAGATTCGCAGCTCAACTGATCTGCCGATTGGTGTAGGCTTTGGTATAAAAGACGCCGCAACGGCAGCAGCAGTTTCAAAGGTGGCGGATGCAGTAGTTGTAGGCAGCGCCCTGGTCTCTCAGGTTGAGGCGCTGGCTGATACGCCAGATGCGATTGCACCGGCCCTGGCCGAACTACTTGCAGGGATGCGTCAGGCGATGGATGCCAACCCTTAATCTAATATGATACGGTTTAACACATGAGCTGGTTCGAAAAATTGATGCCCAGCCGCATTCGCACCGAAGGCGGCACAAAAGGGGCAGTACCTGAAGGTCTTTGGGCAAAATGCCCTGGCTGTTCTGCGGTTCTGTACAGAGCAGAGCTGGAGCGTAATCTGGATGTCTGCCCTAAATGCGCCTACCACAACCGCATTGGTGCACGGCGTCGACTGGATACCTTTCTGGATGCTGAAGGCCGTGAAGAGATCGGTGCTGAACTGATTCCGACTGACCCATTAAAATTCAAAGATAGCAAAAAATATCGTGATCGTCTGACGCAAGCTCAAAAGAGCACAGATGAGACGGATGCCATGGTTTGCATGCGTGGGCAGCTGAAGGGCATGGGCCTGGTGGTAGCTGCCTTTGAGTTTAAATTTATGGGTGGCTCCATGGGTTCTGTGGTTGGAGAGCGTTTTGTCCAGGCTGCAAATGTTGCCCTGGAACAGGGCATACCATTGGTCTGCTTCTCTGCAAGTGGTGGCGCCCGTATGCAGGAGTCTCTCTTCTCACTCATGCAGATGGCCAAGACCAGCGCTGTGCTGGGGCGAATGGCTGATCGTGGTATTCCTTTTATCTCGGTACTAACCGATCCTACCATGGGTGGGGTTTCTGCCAGTCTGGCGATGTTGGGTGATGTCAATGTGGCAGAACCGGGTGCGCTTATTGGTTTTGCCGGGCCGCGTGTCATTGAACAGACCGTGCGTGAAACATTGCCTGAGGGTTTTCAGCGAAGTGAGTTTCTGCTGGAGAAAGGCGCTATCGACATGATAGTGGATCGACGGGATATGCGAGACCGCATGGCGAATATATTGGGTATGTTGACCAACCAGCCGCTACCAGAGGCAGAGAAAGAGGAGATCCTGTCCCAGGAACAGGAGCCGCAGCCGCCTGTACCAGAGGAGAGTGAAGAGCAGCAATAGCGCATCTCTTGCTTCTTTTAAGGGCTCCTCTCTGTTGCCATGCGATTCCAAAATCTGAGTGATTGGCTGGATTGGCAGACTCAGCTCCACCCCTCTTCCATTGAGCTGGGGTTGGACCGGGTTGCCGCTGTCTGGCGGCATCTCTATCCCCACCCTTTCCCCACTACTGTAGTTACCGTTGCCGGCACCAATGGCAAAGGCTCCTGTGTGGCTATGTTGGAGGCCATTCTATGTGCGGCGGGGTATCGCGTTGGCTGTTACACATCCCCCCACCTGTTGCGTTATAACGAACGCATTCGTGTCGATGGGGAAGAGGCGAGTGATGCAGCAATCTGTCAGGCGTTTGGGCGGATCGATCAAGCACGTGGTGAGACCTCACTGACCTATTTTGAATTTGGCACCCTGGCTGCGCTGGATATTTTTACCCGCAGTGAGCTGGATATTGTGGTTCTTGAAGTCGGGTTAGGTGGGCGCCTGGATGCGACAAATATTATCAACCCTGATGTCGCCTTGATTACCAGCGTAGCGCTTGATCATACCGATTGGTTGGGTGATGACCTGGAGCAGATAGCCCTGGAGAAGGCAGGTATCCTGCGCGCCAATAGGCCTGCAGTATCTGGATGTGTTAATTCGCCGCTATCTTTGTTGCAATATGCTGCAAAACTCAATACGCCATTGGCAGTAGCTGGAGATGATTTTGGTTTTGAAATTACCGGGCCGGGTGAATGGTTCTGGCACAATGCGGAACAACATTTTGAGAACCTGCCGTTTCCAGCTCTGGCTGGATCCTGTCAACTGCAGAATGCAGCCGCCGCACTACAGGTGATAAGCCTGTTATCAGATCGAATGGATGTTAACCATGAGGCGATATCCCAGGGATTGCAGAATATAGAGCTGGCAGGCCGCTTCCAGGTGATCCCAGGCCCAGTCGAGCTGATATTGGATGTGGCGCATAATCCTGCAGCTGCTCAGGGGTTGGCTGATTCGCTGCAAAACTCACCGTGCCAGGGACGTACTCTGGTGCTCTTTGCCATGCTCGCTGATAAAGATGTTGCAGCGGTTGTAAAAATTCTGGCCCCCCATGTCGATGGCTGGTTTTTAGCTACACTGTAAGAGGAGCGGGGATTATCTGCCAATGATCTCCAGCTACAGATCAATACGTTAGACATCCCTGTTCAAACCCATATTGCAGCAAGTGTTGATATGGCCTATGAGATGGCGCTTGATTGTGCAACAGAGGGAGACCGAGTACTGGTATTTGGCTCTTTTTTTACCGTCGCTGATGTTTTGCAAAGGCTGCTGGCAAAATAGGGTATATAATTATTATGCCTATCGAAATGACCTAAACGGGATTGCTTGTGGATGAAAAAATGAAACAACGGCTGGTTGGCGCTGTAGTATTGGTGGCTCTGGTTGTGATTTTTGTACCCATGCTGCTTGACGATGAGCCGATGGTTACTTCGAGTATCACCAAAAGCAATATTCCGCCTCGACCAAAGAGTAATTTCCAAACCAAGATTGTTTCGCAGAAAGAGGTAAAACCGCTGGTGCCTGCCTCATCCAAGATTGCACCAGCCAAAGCTACGGGTTCAAAGCCAAAAGCAAAGCCAGTCACAGCTGCGCCAAAGACCAGGGCTGGCCTGTCTGCCTGGGTTGTGCAGGTTGCCAGCTTTGGAAAGCGTGCAAATGCAAATAAGTTGATGAAGCGTCTCCAGGCGAAAAAACTGTCTGCTTTTGTGGAGCAGGCGTCAGTGGATAGAAAAACGGTGTTTCGTGTGCGTGTGGGACCAGAGGTTGATCACAAAAAGGCAGAAGGCATTAGAAGCCGGATTGAACGTGAATTTAAGCTTAAAGGTAAAATAGAACGATACCCTTGATATCAGTGCTCTGTTAAAATCCACACTTTCAATTAGCCCTGACACCACGCCGTTGTCGTTATTTAAATTATGTCTTCGCTCGAAACACTGATTTGGGTTGATTACGTTATTGTCGGTATCATTCTCTTATCCGCGCTCATCAGCTTGGTTCGTGGGTTTGTACGGGAGGCGCTTTCGCTCGCCGTCTGGGTTCTTGCTTTTTGGGTTAGCTGGACTTTTTTTCGTGAACTGGCGCTCTATTTTGAACAGTGGATCAGCGTGCCATCCATGCGGCTTGGCGTGGCGTTTGTGTTGCTGCTGGTTGCGACGCTCGTCCTTGGCGGGCTGGTGAACTATCTGGTCGGCCAGTTGGTTAAAAAGACCGGGCTTACCGGAACAGACCGGATGATAGGCATGTTTTTTGGAATAGCGCGTGGGGCTGTCCTTGTCGCTATCGTGGTATTGCTGGCTGGGCTGACAGCCATCCCGTCAGATCCCTGGTGGCATGAATCAGTATTGATCAGTTATTTTCAGGATCTGGCAATATGGTTGCGCGATCTTTTGCCACCGGATATTGCAGACAAATTTAAGTATGCATGAGCATGTCTGCTAATTTATTCTATCTAACCTTATACTTCTGGTAATCTTTTATGTGCGGTATTGTTGGAATTGTAGGGCAACAGCCAGTCAACCAATCTTTATATGATGCCTTGCTGGTACTGCAGCACCGTGGGCAGGATGCTGCTGGTATTGTTACCTATCACAATGGCAAGCTGCATCTGAGAAAGAATAATGGCCTGGCGCGGGATGTTTTCCATACCCGGCACATGATCAACCTTAAAGGCCGGATGGGTATCGGGCATGTGCGATACCCCACGGCTGGCAGCTCCTCTTCAGCAGAAGCCCAACCGTTTTATGTCAACTCACCCTATGGCATTGCGCTGGCGCATAATGGCAACCTCACCAATTCAGATGAGCTGAAGCGTGATCTCTATCAGGATGATCTGCGCCATATCAATACAGAATCGGATTCTGAAATCCTGCTGAATGTCTTTGCGCATGAATTGCAGGCCTTGGGTAAGCTGCGGATCAATGAACAGGATATCTTTCAGGCGGTAGCCAGTGTGCATCGTCGTTGTCGTGGCGGTTATGCCGCCGTGGCGATGATTGCAGGTTATGGCATTTTGGGCTTTCGTGATCCTTACGGTATTCGTCCAATTGTATTTGGTAAGCGTGAAACAGAAGCAGGCTGTGAGTACATGATCGCTTCTGAGAGTGTTGCTCTGGATAATCTGGGGTTTGAACTGGTGCGTGATCTGGCGCCAGGTGAAGCCATATTTGTTGATATGTTGGGTAATCTGCATACCTACCAATGTGCTGCCAATACCACCCTGTCACCCTGCATATTTGAGTTTGTCTATTTTGCCCGGCCTGATTCAAAAATTGATGATGTTTTTGTACACAAAGCCCGCTCCCGTATGGGCAAAAAACTGGCGAATAAAATAAAACGTATCTGGCCAGATAATGATATTGATGTCGTGATACCTATTCCAGATACCAGCCGGACTGCAGCGCTGCAGCTGGCATTTACCTTAGGCGTCAAGTACAACGAAGGTTTCATCAAAAACCGTTATATCGGGCGCACATTTATCATGCCGGGACAGCAGGTGCGCAAGAAATCTGTGCGCCAAAAACTGAATGCTATTGATTCTGAATTCAAAGACAAGAATGTATTGCTGGTGGATGATTCAATTGTTCGAGGCACCACATCACAGCAGATTGTACAGATGGCGCGGGATGTTGGTGCAAAGAAGGTCTATCTTGCATCCGCTGCACCGCCTGTGCAATTTCCAAATGTGTATGGCATTGATATGCCTTCTGCCCATGAGCTGGTAGCACATGGACGAACGGAAGAGGAGGTGCAGGAGGCGATCGGTTGTGACCGGCTGATATACCAGGATCTGGATGATCTAATTGAAGCTGTATGGTAAGGTAATCCAAAGGTTGACAGGTTCGATACCTCCTGTTTTGACTGTGACTATGTGACGGGTGATGTGAGTTCGCAATACCTTGAACAGCTCGAGCTTCTGCGAAGTGATGGCGCTAAGGATGGGGGAAATGATGTTGCTGATGCTGGCATAGATTTACATAATGACTGTGATGCCTGAATAAATAGCAGGATAGTATGATTTGAACCTAGAATCGGCAGTTGGGCGGGGTGGAGTGTGCGCTTGCGGGGGTGCAGGGCAAGGCGCAACGACGTAGAATAGTTGTTCTATTCCAAGGAGTTGCAACGCAGCCATGCGCCGCCGCAAGCGTGCAATCCGCTCCGTAGCGTGA
>JAJRZI010000072.1 GCA_024275295.1 Gammaproteobacteria bacterium
GAGTAATTGTGGTTTTTGCTGCTAATCGGTCATTCTGATCGGTTTGTGGTTGGATGCTATCCAATCAGGTGAGATAATTCCTACAGATATCTCGTGTGTATACGATACCTCAGCAGCGGGATTTGCGCCAAACTGTTCGTCTTAACGAAGTGGATTCGTAGAAATCCAGAAGGTTGAATAGATGCGGTCAATATACCCCCGCTCCGGCCGCTGCCAGACGTATGCACCACTAAATAACAGGAAATAATATGGCATATCGAAAATCACGTTTTCACCAGGGAGGCAGTGCAGTTATTGGGCTGTTGCTGTTTTTTTGCGCATCTGTGGGTTCGGCTGGGGCGCTACCTGCACCTGAGACGGCAATACAAAATGTCTCTGAATCGCTAAAAACCCTGTTGCAAAATAATCAGGAACGGATCAAAACAGACAAGGCCTATGTTTACCAACTGGCCAATGAGGTTATTGCACCTCATATTGATTTTAACCGGCTATCAAGCTTGGCGCTGGGTAAGCACTGGCGGCGGGCTACGCCAGAGCAGAAAAAGGAGTTTATGCATCAGTTTCGGCGCCTGCTGGTCAGAACCTATGCAACGGCTTTCCGTGAATTTGGTGACTGGTCGCTTCGTTTTCTGCCTCGGCGTGATGCTGCTGATGCTGTGAAGGTGATGGTGCGTAGTGAGATCCAGCGCTCTGGTGCTCCCCCTGTTTCGGTAAACTATAGAATGCATCAAAAGGATGGTGCCTGGTTGGCATATGATGTGGTGATCGAGGGTATCAGTCTGGTAACCAACTATCGCAGCACCTTTGCCAAAGAGGTGCGTCGTAATGGCATGAATGGTTTGATCAAGCGTGTCACCAAGCTGAATAATCAGCGTATAGCGGCAGCTCAGCAGGCTTCGCGCTAATATTTTTTCGCCTGCCAACCTTGATGGTTATTGTTAAGGTTGGCAGGCTTCCTACCATAAATTCCCCCTCTCTTTCTGCACGCCAGAACCGCTTGGCATGAATCATGTTTTACTTCTCTAATCAATGAGTTGTAGTTTTTAATGCGGGGCTGATGGATGGCGTGGAAGGAACTAAATTCACTGGATGCGTCAAATATCTGCAAAACGTCGAATAATTGGCATTTTGTGCTAGAGTTTAATTAAGACTTTTATACCGCTGGTAGATGAATTCTGATATTTAGCTTTCTGATCAATCTTGTTGAGAGAAAGCGAAACCCTCTCCTCCGGCGCTAACTAGGCGCTTTTTCTGCCCGTCCACTCTCCCTGGACGGGTTTTTTTTGCCTTCATTTTAAGTGCGTATGAATGCGCCGCTCATGGCATCCCGGATAGGGGTGGGTTGTTTTAGTCTCCCCACTTTGCCATTGAGAATAAAGTCAACCTGCCCATTGAGCTGGTTGTGGAGTGCCAGGGTGTTTCTTACGGGCTGCTGGCCACTGAGGTTGGCGCTGGTTGAAATGAGTGGTGATTTACAGGCATGACACAGTTTGGCAGCCAGGGGATGGGCTGTGACCCGGACGGCAATAGAGTTGTGTCTGCCGGTTAGCCATCTGGGGAGTTCGGGAGCGGCAGGAAGGAGCCAGGTGGCAGGGCCGGGCCAGGAGGCGAGCACGGGCAGCATAATCTCGGCTGCTGGTTCAATAACGAAAGGCCGGAGTTGGTTAAAATCAGATGCGATTAGAATCAGGCCTTTCTCTATGGGGCGTTGCTTGAGTTTCAGCAGGTGCTGGACTGCATCCCCGTCCAGTGGGTTGCAGCCCAGGCCATAGACCGCCTCTGTGGGGTAGGCGATCAGGCCGCCAAGCCAGAAGTACCGGGCTGCCTGTCGTAGGTGCCAAGGATGGGTTGCCACAACATACGCTCAATAGTGGGTTTTGTTATTTCTCTAACTCAGCCTGCAGTTTGGCATCTTTGGCCATTACGGCATTGGCATTGGCCTGGCGCTCTTCACTGATGCGAATAGCCAGCTCAGGGTTGGACAGAGCCAGGATTTGTGCAGCCAGATAGGCTGCATTCTTGGCGCCTGCCTTGCCTACGGCGACACAGGCTACGGGAATGCCGCCGGGCATCTGTACCGTGGAGAGTAGTGAGTCCATGCCCTGCAGGGGGCCTGCATCCATAGGGATGCCAATAACGGGCTTTAGGGTCAGTCCAGCAACGGTGCCTGCCAGGTGTGCAGCAAGGCCTGCGGCAGCAATGAATACGGCACAGCCGCGTCGATCCGCATCTTTCACGAAGCGGTGGGTGGCGTCCGGGGTGCGATGAGCAGAGGTGATCTTTACCTCATAGGGGATTTCGAGGTGCTTAAGCACATCCAGAGTGGACTGGATGATAGGCAGATCCGAGTCGGATCCCATCATGATGGCTACAAATGGCTTGCTCATGGGCTTTTGCTACAAATTAAGGGGTGGATGGTTATGTCTGCTCTTCAAAGGGTTCTGAGAAGGTACACTCTTTCTGCGGGCAGACCTTCTCTGTGCCACGCCGTTTGGTGGTTTTGATGGTCAGAATGGGCCAGCCACAGCGCGGACATGGCTCTTCTACCGGTTCGTTCCAGGTAGCGTAGTCACATTTGGGGTAGCCAGAACAGGAGAAGAAGATCTTACCCCGGCGGGACTTGCGCTTTAGCAGTGTGCCCTTGTTGCATTTGGGGCAGGTGACGCCGGTGTCCTCAGGCTTCTCCAGTGGTTCAATAAAGCGACAGTCGGGATAGTTTGAGCAGCCGATAAATTTGCCATAGCGACCGCGCCGAATGATGAGGTTTGATTCACATTTGGGGCACTTACGGCCCTCAATGACCTCTGGCTCCTCCTTCTCGCTGGCATCGGCATTGAGATCGCGGGTGTAGTCGCACTCTGGATAGTTGTTGCAGCCGATAAAGCGTCCGTGGCGTCCGAGTCGGATAGAGAGTGGCTCACCACACTTGGGGCACTTTTCATCCATCGCCTCGTGAGTGACATCACTGCGTTTAACATTCTGCTCGGTGTGATCTATCCGCTATTTGAAGGGGCTCCAGAACTGCTCCAGCAGGGGGATCCACTCTTTTTCACCACGGGATACGGCATCAAGCTCATCTTCGAGTTTGGCGGTGAAGTTGTAATCGACATATTTTGTAAAATATTCGGTCAGGAATTTATTGACAACGCGGCCCACATCGGTGGGCATAAAGCGCTTTTTGTCGAGCTCGGTGTAGCCGCGATCCTGCAGGGTGGAGATGATGGAGGCGTAGGTTGAGGGGCGACCAATGCCGTGCTCTTCCAAGGCTTTGACCAGGCTGGCCTCACTGAAACGTGGTGGTGGCTCAGTGAAGTGCTGCCCGGTGCGGATTGCCTTGAGCTGAATGGTCTCACCCTGTTTGAGTGGTGGCAGCATTTTTTCGTCACCATCACCGGCCTTGGCATCGTCGATCCCTTCAAGATAGAGGGCCATGAAACCGGGGTTGGCAATGGTTGAACCGGTAGCGCGGAATATGTTGCCTTCGCCGCAGCCAAGGTCGGCCGCCACGGTGTGCAGGGTGGCATGCACCATCTGGCTGGCGATGGTGCGTTTCCAGATCAGCTCATAGAGTCGGAATTGATCCCTGCTCAGGCTCTCTTTCAGCTCTTTAGGTGCGCGTTGGGCTGATGTCGGACGAATGGCCTCGTGCGCCTCTTGGGCATTTTTGGCCTTGGTTTTGAATGTTCTGGGTTGGGCGGGTAGTTGTTTGCTGCCATAGCATTCAGTGATGAACTCCCTGATCTCATCAAGCGCCTCTTGTGCCAGGTGCACAGAGTCGGTACGCATGTAGGTGATGAGGCCGGTGGTGTCGCCGCCAATGTCTATGCCTTCATAGAGCTGCTGGGCCGTACGCATGGTGCGTTGGGTGGTAAACCCAAGTTTACGGGCTGCTTCCTGTTGCAGGGTAGAGGTGATAAAGGGTGCGGCGGGATTGCGTCTGCGCTGCTTCTTTTCAACCCTGTCTACCGTCAGTTGACCATTGGCTGCTGAGAGAAGGTTTTTTTCAGCCTGGGATGCGGCCTCTTCATCTGTAATGCTGAATTGGCTTAGCTTTTCACCCTTGTAGTGCGTCAGTTTGGCGCTGAATGATTGCTCTTTCTTGAGGGTGTCTGCCTCAATGGTCCAGTATTCTCGGGCAGTAAATGCCTCGATTTCCAGTTCGCGTTCAACTATCAGACGCAGGGCCGGGCTTTGTACGCGTCCGGCAGACAGCCCTCGTCGTATCTTTTTCCACAGCAGTGGTGACAGATTAAAGCCAACCAGGTAATCGAGGGCGCGACGAGCCTGCTGGGCGTTGACCAGATCCATGGAGAGTTCGCGTGGATTGGCGACAGCATCTTGAACGGCGCGTTTGGTGATCTCGTTAAAAACCACACGGTAGACGGTCTTGTCCTTTAGCTTTTTGCGTTTTTTCAGTAATTCATATAGGTGCCAGGAGATGGCTTCACCTTCGCGATCTGGATCAGTTGCGAGATAGAGGGTGTCAGCTTTGGCCAGCGCCTTGGTGATAGCCTGGACGTGTCGGTCATTCTTTTCAATGACCTGATATTTCATCTCAAAGTCATTGGCTGTATCGACAGCGCCCTCTTTGGGGATAAGATCGCGTACGTGGCCATAAGAGGCCAGTACTTCAAAGTCTTTGCCTAGGTATTTCTTGATTGTTTTGGATTTGGCCGGTGATTCAACGATAACCAGATTCATAGGTGTGATTGCAAACCAGTGTGTTTGGGATAGATAACAAGCGGTGCGGTAAAAGGGCGCAGCAGCCTGTTTTAGTGAAGATACCGTGGTGTATCGTTATAGATAAGCTCTTCCATGTGGGCAAAGGCAGATTCACGGCCGGGCTGATTCATCAGTACCAGCAGGACAATCCAGCGTAGCTCTTCGACTGAGATGTGTGCGGTCTCCAAAGCCAGCGCGCGATCAATAACCAGCTCTCTGCCGATCTGATCCAGAATCTCATGCTGCTCTAAAAACAGCAGCATGCCACGGCATTCGGTGTCCAGCCTGATGGACTCCTGTGCCGTATAGATGCGGATGGCCTGACGAGTGTGGGCTGTTTGCTGGCAGGCGCTTTGACGCCAGGCAAGCTCGTCCAGCCACCGAAATGCCTTTTTAATCATGGGTAGAGGGAAGCCAACCTGTGCCAGCTCTTCCTGCAGCTCAGTCTGATCAGGTTGGTCAGAGAGTTCTGCATCCATAAAATTTTCAAAGAGGTAGATAAGGATGTCTACGACATTTTCGTTCATTATGTTTCCTTGGGATGAGCCGCTCTGCGCGACACATCGGGGTAATATTCAGGCCTTGCCGGTACGGGAAAAACAACCGCCCGGTGCCGATGATACATATCCTTCCAGCTCAAGCAATAGCAGCATGGAGGAAACTGCCTCTGCGGTCAATCCACTTTGGGCAATTATTTCGTCAATTGACATCGGATCATATCCAATGGTTTCAAGTAATTGGCAGTATTCAGGATCGGTTTCAAAGGTCTTTTCACTATCGGGAGTTTCAGTCCCGAGCTCTTCGTTGGGTATCAGGGTGCACAGGAGCGGCCCCAGTTCCTCGATAATATCCTGCGCCGTCTCAACCAGTTTGGCCCCTTGGCGAATAATGGCATGGCAGCCACGGGCGAGTGGATTGTGGATAGAACCTGGGATGGCAAAGACCTCTCGGCCTTGCTCGGTGGCTTGGCGGGCGGTGATTAAAGAGCCGCTTCGCAGTGCAGCCTCTACCACAAGAACCCCCAGGCTCAAGCCGCTGATAATACGATTTCGGCGAGGAAAGTGCCCTGCTCTGGCAGGTGTGCCGGGGGGGAATTCTGTAATCAGTGCCCCACCCTGCTGGGCTATCTGTTTGGCCAGTGTGTGATGGCTTGCGGGGTAGACGCGATCCAGTCCTGTGCCGGTAACGGCAATGGTTGCGCCATGCGCCTCAAGTGCGCCTTGATGGCTTGCGCCATCAATACCAATGGCCAGTCCGCTGGTGATGGTTATGCCGGCGCCGGCCAGATAGCGGGCAAACTCTTTAGCGGTGCTTTTGCCGGAGGTTGTGGGGTTGCGGCTGCCAACAATGGCGATTTGTGGTGAAGCCAACAGCATAGGGTCGCCGTGGACAAAGAGTGCAGCAGGCGGGTCTGCTGTTTCACGCAGCAGGGTTGGGTATTCAGGGTCCTGCAGGGTGATCAGGTGGTTATCTGGTTGCTCAAGCCAGGCGAGATCCTGTTCAACAAGGGCCCAGTTGGGCTGGCGTAGTTGCTCCCGAATCTTCGGCTTTAGCGTGAGGCTCTCCAGTATGGGCGCGCCGGCCTCAAAGAGGCTGCTGATGTTGGGGGTCTGCTCCAGTAGCTGATGAATGCCCCGGCTGCCTAATCCTGGCGTACGCAGTAGTGCCAGCCAGTATGCCTTTGTATCACCTTGAGAGTGATCAGTTACAGCGGGTTGCATGCCGGTCAGTTAGGTTGATCTGGACTCAGGGCGTATGGACGCGATCAAGCACGTGGATAACAGTGGTGGCAGACATGATGATGCCAAAGCTAACGTGGGGGAAGGTGCGAAAGACCATCAGCACGCCAGCTTTCTCGTCAGGTAGTTTTATCTTGTCATGAGGGTCGGGTGAAATGCGGTCAAAAATGGTTGCCCCGCGCTTCTCCACGGTCAGGACATGGCCTGGAGCCAGGCCGCTATCGGCACCGCGATCCAGCACTACGATATTATGCTGGCCAATCTGGCTTACGCCATTGAAGACGGCAATGATGTTGCCGGTAATAAGCCTGTCAGGTGATTTGGGGTAGAAATCCTTTTGCTCCTTGTCGTAGATGACAGGCAGCAGGCGGTAGCCTGCAATGGACTCCATTTTGGAGTTTATGAGTATGAGTGAAGCGGGGTCGCCCGTGCGTTCAAGCTCCGCTGTGCCGATATACATGGCCTCATAACCCAGAATCTCACCGGTATCTGCATCCTTATAGGGTTTTCCGGGGCGGATAATATCGTATCGGTTATGTTCTTTGGTCTCTATTGAACGCACATAGATTTTATCATGCGTGGTGCCTGCAATACGCTCTTCCCTAAAGCTCACAATGTAGGGGGCGGTGTCCATATCCTTCTTATCCATCACGTAAGGCCGTGACAGGAAAGGCATGATGTCGCCCATGGGTATAACAGGTATGGCAGTATCTAATGGTGTGGAGCGGATGTGAGGTGAGAGTTTAACGGTGTTTGATTGGGTTCCACGCTGGATGGAGAGGCTTGGTTTTCCGTTGAGATAGGTGAGTATGATGGTATCGCCTGGATAGATCAGGTGCGGATTTTCGATCTGCGGGTTAACATGCCACACTTCGGGCCATTGCCAGGGATCGCGCAAGAAGGCCCCGGCTATGTCCCACAATGTATCGCCTTTAACTACTGTGTAGCGGTCAGGATGAGTGGGATTAAGGGCTACTGGTTCAGCAGCAAATGTTGTGCAGGATAACAGTAGACCCAGCAGTAATCCTGTTAGCTTGAGGCTTGAGTGAGGCATGATGGTCTCTTTTATGTGTCAATCGTGTTGAGTTTAGCCCACATAAACAAGGCTTTCAAAGTCAAAATCATGAAACAGAATCCTGTATGATCATGATGTTAGCGTATAATCTTACTTTTGTACTATAAATTATTCAGTTGAATCAATATGGCGATCCTGGAAATACTACGATACCCCGATAGCCGGTTGCGGAATAGAGCGAAACCTGTGGAACAGGTGGATACAAAAATCAGGCAGCTGGTAGATGATATGTTTGAGACCATGTACGATGCATCGGGTCTCGGTCTTGCTGCAACCCAGGTTAATTCCACAAAACGTCTCTTTGTGCTGGATATTTCGGAGCAGCATGACGACCCTTTGTGTCTGATTAATCCTGAGATCATCTCCAAAGAGGGTGAGGAGAGAGAGGATGAAGGGTGTCTCTCTGTACCGGGGGTCTATGAGCCGGTTAAGCGTGCAACGCATATCAGGGTCAGGGCGCTGGATCGGGATGGCAACCCCATTGAACTTGATCTGGAGGGATTGCCGGCGGTCTGTGTTCAGCATGAGATCGATCATCTGGATGGTAAGCTGTTCATCGATTATCTCTCCAGCCTGAAGCGCGCCCGCATCCGTAAAAAACTGGAGAAAGAGGCACGCCAGGCAGATGATGAGTAGTTATTGCTTCTCCCGATAATTATTCCAGCTAATCGCCACTATTGCCGAGACCCCGTTCCCAATCTGACCCTTTAGCCATGAAAATTATATTTGCTGGTACACCGGAATTTTCTGTTGCCTCGCTGGCTGCACTGCTCGATTCTGAACATCAGGTGGTGGCTGTATACACGCAGCCTGACAGGCCGGCTGGGCGTGGGCGCAAACTCACGGCCAGCCCGGTTAAATCGCTGGCGCTGGAACATGAGCTCCCGGTCTATCAGCCAAAAAGCCTCAAGGGTGAGGCGGAACAGGCTGAGCTTGCATCACTGCAGGCGGATCTGATGGTGGTGGTGGCCTATGGCCTGCTGCTGCCAAAGGCCGTGCTTGAGGCTCCCCGTCTGGGTTGTGTCAACGTTCATGCCTCACTGTTGCCGCGCTGGCGTGGTGCCGCGCCGATCCAACGCGCTATCCTGGCGGGCGATACCGAGAGCGGCGTCACCATTATGCAGATGGATGAAGGGCTGGATACGGGTGGCATGCTGCTACCCCGAAGCTGCCCAATTGGGCCAGAGGATACCGCCACAGAGCTGCATGACCGGCTCTCGCTATTGGGAGCAGAGGCGTTGCGTGATGCACTGCCCGGTATCTTCGACGGCACGCTACTGCCGGAGGCCCAGGACGATAGCCTGGCAACCTACGCCAAAAAACTGGAAAAGAGCGAGGCGCGTCTGGATTGGCATCAATCTGCTGAGCTGCTGGACCGACAGGTTCGCGCCTTTAATCCCTGGCCGGTTGCACAAACTACCCTGGATGGAGCGGTCGTTCGTATCTGGCAGTCGGTGCCACTGGCTGCTGCTGTGGGTGCAGAGCCGGGCCGGGTTATTGCCACCTCTCGTGAAGGCATCGAGGTGGCGACGGGCGATGGCCTGCTATGCATCAAAACACTGCAACTGCCGGGCAAGCGCGCGATGAGTGCGGCTGACTTCCTCAATGCCCACGCCATCGAGGGGGTGGTGTTTGGCTGAGCGTGGGCGAAAAGGGCGGGGAAAAGACCGGGGGCAGCGTCTCAATGCCAATCCGCGGGCAGTTGCGGCTCGAATCATCCATCAAGTTGTGGGTGGGCGGTCACTCTCCGACAGTCTGAGCAAGGCATTGGAAAAGGTCGATCCAGAGCAGCGGCCGCTGATCCAGGAGCTCTGTTACGGCGTGATGCGCTGGTATCCGCGTCTTGATGCACTGCTGCTGCAGCTGCTGGAGCGCCCCCTGAAAGCCAAGGATGGGGATCTGCGCGCCTTGATGCTGATGGGCTGCTACCAGCTGCGCTATATGCGGGTAGCCGACCATGCTGCGGTCACTGAAACGGTGGAGGCAGCCAGGGCACTGGGCAAGCCCTGGGCGGCTGGGCTGGTGAATGGTCTGTTGCGACGCTTTCAGCGCGAGCAGGATGAGCTGCTGGAGAGGCTGGCCGATAACCCTGTCGCCCACAGTGCCTACCCGGCATGGCTGCTGGATAGGATTAAAACCGCCTGGCCTGAGCAGTGGCAAAATATTATCGAGGCATCCAACCAACGTCCACCGATGAGTCTGCGGGTTAATCTGCGCCATCAGAGCCGCGACAGCTATGCAGAGCGATTGAGTAGCCAGGGGATCTCATCTTCGCCCATCCCGGATGTGCCGACGGCGTTGCTATTGGAGCGGCCACAGGATGTCCACGCATTGCCGGGGTTTCTGGATGGGGCGGTTTCGGTGCAGGATGCGGGTGCCCAGATAGCGGCGGAGTTGCTGGATCTGCAACCCGGACAACGGGTACTCGATGCCTGTGCGGCACCTGGCGGCAAGAGCTGCCATATCCTTGAGAGAGAGCCGGAGCTGGCCTCACTGGTATCCCTTGATGTGGATGCCACTCGACTGGAGCGGGTGAAGGAGAATCTGCAACGGCTGAAGTTGAGTGCTGAGTTGCACCAGGGTGATGCCAGCGCCCCTGCCGGTAGCTGGGCGCAACGGCAATATGACCGGATTCTGCTGGATGTGCCCTGCTCGGCCACAGGCGTCATCCGGCGTCACCCGGATATCAAATGCCTGCGGCGAGAGGCGGATATTCCGGCGTTGGTGGCACTGCAGTCACAGATTCTGGATGCCATCTGGCCGCTGTTGGCTCCCGGAGGAAAGCTGCTCTACTGCACCTGCTCACTGCTGCCGGATGAAAATGATCTCCAGGCGGTGCAATTTCTACAGCGGCAGCCCGGTGCACAGGAGCCCCCTATTAAGGCAAGCTGGGGGCATGCGCGCAGCTGTGGTCGTCAAATCCTGCCAGGTGAGCAGACAATGGATGGCTTCTATTATGCGCTACTGGAAAAGCACCCCTGAGGTGAGCAGCTGATGCGCCAACGCTACAGTCTGCTGCTGGTTCTGACAGTTATGTTACCCGGACTGTTGCGGGCGGAGCCGATTGTGGTTCAGCAGGTTGAAACATACCAGCAGGGTGATCGCTATCTGCTGGATGCCGTCATCCACTTTGAGTTCAATGAGACGGTATTGGAGGCATTGGAACACGGTGTTCCTCTCACTATCGAATTGCAGCTGCAGGTGGTGCGGAAAGAAGCCTGGTTTTGGGAGCCGGATGTGGTGAATCTGCGACGCTATCGCGTACTCAGATTCCATGCATTGACCCGGCTGTATGAGGTACAGGATCTGGAGCATAACCGCTCACAAAGCTTTGCAACCCGTGATATTGCCATTGCCGCATTGGGTGAGATTCAATCCCTGCCCGTGGTGGACAGGCGGCAGCTTGTGCAGGGCGAGCGCTATGAGATTGAAATACGCGCCAGCCTGGACATTGAATCATTGCCGCTCACACTGCGGCCATTGGCCTACCTGACGGCAGACTGGAACCTGTCCAGCCGTTGGCACCGTTACCCACTGACCCCATGACAGCCAAAAGGTTTATTACCCGTGTCCTGCCAATGACAGCACTGCTGGTGCTGTTGCTGACATCACTGCACCTGATGACAACGGCGGTGCAGAACTCATCTGAGCTCCACCGCTTATATGTCCCGTTGCTGCTGTTCAGCATCTTTGGATTGGTTGTGCTGGTGGTGATGATCACTGTGCAGCTGGTACGGCTGGTACGCCAGTATCGACGCAAAAAGATGGGGTCCCGTCTCACGGTTCGCATGGTGTTGCTGTTTGTACTGCTTTCGCTGACACCACTCTCAGTGGTCTATTACTACTCGCTGGATTTTCTGTTGCGAGGGATTGACAGCTGGTTTGATGTGCAGATTGATTAGACCATGGATGATGTGCTGGAACTGAGCCAGGCTTCCCTTGACCTGCACAAACGTGAGCGCCTGAAGCGTACTGAGCAGGCGATGAGCAAGATGGTTGATACCTCTGAGGTGGCCATGGCGCTGAGTCTGAATGCGCTGAGAGAGCAGTACGGCGCCTCTGAGATGGCGCTGCTGACCCTCTCTGGCCGGTTGATTGCCTCCAGCCATGAGAACCCTACGATACTGGTTCCAACGCCAACGGATAACTATATTGTGCAGCAGGTGCGACAGGGTGAGCACTATGTGGGACTTGTCACCCAGGGCGAAGATGACAATCTGTCGGTGCAGGTCGTGGTGCCAAATGCCCTGGGACGTGCCATTTTGCTGCAGGCCATCTATCCCACCTCGGCCAACATCGCGGCATTGAGTGAAAAGGTGCAGGCGGCCTACACGCACTATAAAGAGCTGGCCTATCTGCGTCAGTCACTCAAATTCAGCTTTACGCTGAGTCTCTCGCTGGTGCTGCTGTTCAGTATGCTAACCGCTGTCTGGGTTGCCTTTTTAACGGCCCGACGCTTGGCAAAGCCAATTGCCAATATTGCTGAAGGTACCCGTGCGGTCACCAAGGGTGACTATGATCTGCAACTGCCGGTGCCTAAATGGCGGGATGAGCTGGGTTTTCTGGTGGAGTCGTTCAATACCATGACCCGCCGCATTGCGCAGGCCAGGGATGAAACGGCCCGTAGCCAGCGACAGGTGGAGTCACAACGTGCCTATCTTGAGACCGTGCTGGGGCGGCTCTCATCCGGCGTCATGGCGGTGGACAGAGATCTGGCGCTACGCACTGCCAATCAGGCAGCACATGAGATCCTGCAGGTTGATCTGGCCTTGTTTAGTGGTCGTCCCCTGGCGGAACTGGCCGCTGTCTCCGCCCGGCTGCAGCAGTTTGTCGATGCCATCCTTGAGCCGCTGGCAGCCGAAGGTGGCGAGTGGCGTGAAGAGATCACCCTGCTTGGTGATGAGGGGCGTCAGGTGCTGCTGTGTCGCAGTACACCCATGTCACAACCGGATGGTGAACGGTCGGGACAGGTGCTGGTCTTTGACGATATTACCGCCCTGATCAAGGCGCAGCGTGATGCGGCCTGGGGTGAGGTGGCGCGGCGTCTGGCGCATGAGATCAAAAATCCACTCACCCCCATCCAGCTCTCGGCTGAGCGGTTGCGGCATAAATTCCTGAAGAAGATGGAGGCGCAGGATGCCAAGGTGATGGATAGGGCAACCCACACCATTGTGCAGCAGGTTGAGGCGATGAAGCAGATGGTCAACGCCTTCTCGGATTTTGCCCGTCCGCCTGATATGAAGGCCTGCCAGATAAATTTGGATGCATTGATTGCTGAGGTGATGGATCTCTATCGCAACAGTGTGGAAGGGATTGAGCTGTCGTGGCAATTGAATGCCCCGCAGGCCCAGATTGAGGCCGACCCGGTGCGCCTGCGCCAAGTGGTGCATAATCTGGTAAAGAATGCGCAAGAGGCCGTGGCCGGGATTGAGGGTGCAACGGTAGAGATCAGCAGCCAGGAAAAGATGGTGGGTGATTGCCGTTTTGTAGAGCTGAGGATCATTGATAACGGGCCAGGGTTCGATGCAGATATACTGGGGCAGATCTTTGAGCCTTACGTCACGACCAAGGTCAAAGGGACGGGGCTTGGGTTGGCGATAGTGAAAAAAATTGTAGAAGAGCATGGCGGTATGATTCGTGCTGAAAACCGTACCCAAGGTGGTGGCTGTATGGTATTGCGGTTGCCGATATTGGGTGAGTGTATCTGTCTGATTAATGATAAAAAGAGGAGCGATACCGCATGAGCGGTCCCCGTATTTTGGTGGTAGATGATGAGCCGGATATTCGCCAGCTGGTGAAAGAGATTCTGGAGGATGAGGGGTATCAGGTAGCGGTAGCC
Organism: Gammaproteobacteria bacterium; assembly: GCA_024275295.1. Lineage (GTDB taxonomy): Bacteria > Pseudomonadota > Gammaproteobacteria > Chromatiales > Chromatiaceae > WFXD01. The sequence continues at coordinate 13,376 of JAJRZI010000072.1, forward strand.
GAGGATGGTATCGCAGCACGCCAGGCGCTACGTGAGCGGAGGCCTGATCTGCTGTTGCTGGATATCTGGATGCCGGATCTGGATGGTATCAGCCTGCTCAAGGAGCTGGCTGAAGGTGATGGCCTGCCCTGCCCTGTTGTGATGATGTCGGGCCATGGCACAGTGGAGACGGCGGTGGAGGCCACCCGCCTGGGTGCATACGATTTTCTTGAAAAGCCGCTCTCTCTGGCCAAGTTGCTGCTGACGACCGAACGTGCGCTGGAGGTGGATAAGCTCCAGCAAGAGAATGTGGGGCTGCGCCGCCAGATACAGCATACCCAGGAGCTGGTGGGCAAGAGCCAGGTTATGCAGCGCATGCGGGAGCAGGTAAAACGGATTGCCCAGCATGATACCTGGGTGCTGATCACTGGTGAGTCGGGCAGTGGCCGGGAGACCTTTGCCCGCTATCTGCATGCTCAGAGTGACCGGAGCGAACGGCCCTTTGTTGATCTGGGGGTCTCTTCCATCACCCAGGGCAATGAGGCGCGGGAGCTGTTTGGCAGTGAGGAGGATGGGCGGATTCACTACGGCAGCCTGGAGCAGGCACGCGGTGGCACCCTGTTTTTGAACGAAGTGGGGGATATGGGGCTGGAGGCGCAGTCGAAACTGCTGGGTGCGCTGGAGACAGGCTCCTTTCTGCGTGTTGGCGGCACCGATCCCGTCGAGATCGACGTGCGTATCATTGCTGCAACCCAGCGTAATCTGGAAGAGGAGGTCAGTGCCGGCCATTTTCGGGAGGATCTCTTCTACCACCTCAATGTGGTTCCTCTGCATGTGCCTGCGTTGCGGGAGCATCGGGAGGATGTCCCGGAGCTGCTCAACTACTATATCGATTTCTATGTGGCGCATGAAAAGCTCCCCTATCGCCACTTCGACGTAGGGGCGCAAAATTTTCTGCGCAATCATCCCTGGCATGGCAATATTCGGGAGCTGAAAAATCTGGTGCAGCGGCTGTTGATTCTGGGAACCACGGGCGATATCTCTATCGACGAGGTTGAGTCAGCCATGGGAATATGGGAGCCGGCATCGGGGGCTGGCGTCGTGGTGCCGCTCTCTTTAGATCTCCCCTTGCGAGAGGCGCGTGAGCAGTTTGAAAAGAGCTACCTGGAGTACCAGCTGGAGCAGCATGCGGGTAATGTCACAAAGGCGGCGCAGGCAGCAGGTATGGAGCGAACACATCTCTATCGAAAGCTGCGGGCATTGGGTGTGGAAATCAAAGACCGGAAATAGATAATGAAAATAATAATCCTTGGGGCAGGACAGGTTGGCTCCTCTGTAGCGAATAACCTGGCCAGTGAATCGAATGACATCACGGTGGTCGATGTTGATGCCCAGCTGTTGGGGGAGATGCAGGATCGACTGGATCTGCGCACCGTGCAGGGGCATGCCTCGCACCCCGATGTGCTGCGCCGGGCAGGTGCCGACGATGCGGATATGATCATCGCCGTCACCAACAGTGATGAGACCAATATGGTGGCCTGTCAGGTGGCCTGGACCCTGTTCCATACACCCACCAAGATTGCCCGTGTGCGTGAGCTGGGTTATCTCAATTATCCACACCTGTTTACCCATGAGGCGCTGCCGGTTGATGTGTTGATCAGCCCGGAACAGCTGGTGACGGACTATATCCAGCGCCTGATTGAACACCCCGGTGCGCTGCAGGTGCTGGACTTTGCAGGTGGCCGCGTGCGGCTGGTGGGTATCAGGGCTGTTACGGGTGGGCCGCTGGTGGGTCATGAACTGTCCGCCCTGGCAGAACACATGCCGGGAACCGAGGCGCGGGTGGCGGCGATCTACCGGCAAGGTCAGGCGATAGCGCCAGAGGGAAATACCGTCATTGAAGCCGATGATGAGGTCTTCTTTATTGCAGCCGCCTCCAATATCAAGGCCGTGATGAATGAGTTGCGGCGCCAGGAGAAGCCTTTTAAGCGCCTGATCTTTGCCGGCGGCGGCAGTATCGGGCGGCGGCTCTGCGCTGCACTGGAAGACAGGTACCGGGTGAAACTGATCGAGCACAATGCCGCCAATGCCAAGCGTGTGGCAGAGGAGCTGGAGAAGACCATTGTCCTGCGCGGTGATGCGGCGGATGAGGAGCTGCTGCTGGAGGAGAATATCGAGGATACGGATGTCTTTTGTGCGGTGACCAATGATGATGAGGCCAACATCCTCTCAGCCATGCTGGCCAAGCGGCTTGGAGCGCGCAAGGTTATGGCATTGATCAACCGGGGGGCCTATGTGGATCTGGTGGAGAATACCTCTGTGGATATTGCCATCTCCCCACAGCAGGCCACCATGGGCAGCCTATTGACCCATATACGTCGGGGTGATGTAGCGAATGTCCATGCCTTGCGCCGCGGTGCTGCAGAGGCTATTGAAGCGATTGCCCATGGCGATGAAAGCTCCTCCAAAGTGGTCGGGCGCACTATTGAAGAGATCAAACTCCCAAAGGGAACAAGCATTGGTGCTGTTGTGCGGGGTGAAGAGGTGCTGATTGCCCATCATGATACGGTTATTGAACCCGAGGATCATGTCATTCTGTTTCTGGTGGATAAGCGGCAGATCCCTGAAGTGGAGAAGCTGTTTCAGGTGGGTGTAACCTTTATATAAGCCGAACTATTTTACTATAAACAAAATGCGGATTTGGCCCTGTTTATTTCAATTGGGTTCATATATCTATATTGAATAGTCTTGATTATGAGCTTTTTCCTGTGCCACTGAGTGGCGTGGGATTTTAAAGGTAAACCTAGTGCAACCATTGGGGGCATTCTCAGCATGAATGGTGCCACCATGCGCCTCAATAATCTCTTTACAGATGGCCAGCCCAAGGCCTGTACCACCAGCCCCCGTCTCGGTTTTGCTTGATTGTATGAATTTGTCGAATATGCTCTCCAGTTCATCTGCTGGTATCTCCACGCCTTCATTTTCTATGGTAAATGCAATGGCAGGTAGAGTATCTCTATCGCTTTTTGACGCTACCGCGGCATCTGAAAACAGGATCTTGATATGCCCGCTTTCCGGGGTAAATTTAATGGCATTGGATAGCAGGTTGCTGATGACCTGCATGATCTTTTCAGCATCAAAGTTAGCTGTTGTTTCTATCTTTGCAGTTGCTATCTCCAGGTTCAGGGATTTATTACGTATAAGTTCACTAAACTCTGTTGCTGCCTGGTTTACAGTTTCCCTTAGATTGTTCTGCTTTATATCAAGCTGTATCTGTCCTGCTTCCAATTTGGCAAGATCCAGTAGGTTATTGAGGAGTTTAAGCAGGCGATCTCCACTCTCTCCGATGTGAGAGAAATAGAGTTGAAGTTTCTCTTTTTTGGCCGTGCTGATCTTCTCTTTACCCATCATGGCAAAACTTAGAATGGCATGCATGGGTGTGCGCAATTCATGAGACATATTGGCTAAAAACTCGCTCTTGGCCTGATTGGCGTTTTCAGCATCCTCCTTGGCTGTTTTTAGTGCAAGCTCAGCTGCTTTCCGCTCTGTGATGTCGAGAAAATATACAACGGCGCCAATGGGCTTGCCATCCTGAATGATTGGGTTTGACCAGTATTCAACTGGAAAACTGCTGCCATCTATCCTCCAAAACAGTTCGTCATCTCTGTGGGTGCCTTTACCTTCTTGAAAGGCACCATAGATAGGGCACTCATTTATGGGATAGTTTGTCCCGTCAGGCCGGGTATGATGGATCAGGTTGTGTATGTTTTTTCCAATAATTTCATTCGCGTCTTTATAGCCGAGCATTTTCAGGCATGCCGGATTTGTAAAGGTGCATTTGCCATTTGCATTTATGTCATAGATCGCTTCACTGGATGAGGTTAGGAGAAGTTTTAATTGAGTTTCGCTCTGTTTTAAAGCCTTGGCAATCTGTGCCTGTTCTTCGGCATGTCGATAGAGAGGTTTAAACAACAACAGGTAAAGGATAGGTGAGATCAATATAATCAGAAGCGTGGAGTCTATAAGTGCTTCGATAAGTGGTGCAGTTTCAGGCAGCACAAAGGAGATAATCAGCATGACAAAGGCTTCGGCAATGAAAACAGAGATGCCCATAGTAAGGAGAAAATTATAAGGGGATGGAGCAGATGCCCTGAATTGTAAGTTTGTTCTGGATATTCGCTCCAGATGCAAGGCGCTGAATAGTGCCAGGCTGATCAGTATGAGGAGGAGCAAGAAGAGTCGTTTTATAAGTTCATTTGATCTGTCGTGCAATATGGCTTGTGGGATGTATGAGATGATCTTCCAATAATAGTGTTTGTTGGCGGATACCTCTCCTAAAAGTGGGTGTATAGTGGTAAAGGTAAACAGGCTTTTTTTATGGAAGAACTGTCCTGACGGTGTGTTGGATATCTGTTGCCATACCGCTGGAAAGTCTTCTCCAAAGGTTCGCGTTTTGCGTGATTCAAACATAAACCCCCACTCATCTTCCGGGTTGGGGCCTGATAGCCAATACCCATCGGCATTGAGTAGCATGGTCTGCCCAGGTATGTTTGTAGATATGGCTTTGAAGGCATTTAACAGGTTATTGCCCAAATAATTGATAACCAGTGCTCCATGTAAATGGCCTGTGTTATCGAAGAGAGGTGTGCCGAGGCGAATTATTGGCTTCAATGGCTTTTCAACCTTTCCATGTTCCATATTAAGGTCAAAAGGTGATATATAAATCTCGCCGGATTTTAGCTTCATGATCTCTTTGAAATAGTATCTATCCCCTTTGGGCTGCAGGCTTTCCTCTTCTACAATAATTGGCTGACCGTTGTTATAAGAGACCCGAATGATCTCCATGCCTTTTTTATTCAGCAGGCGTATCTGGTCATAGGTTTTGTGGGTGGTGGAGAGCATTAAAAGCTCATAGCCTATGGCTTTATTAATTTCGTCTATAGCTGATATTTTATACAGTTTATTCTGCAAGGCTCGATGTAGAGCAAGCATTTTTAGATCAGATATGACTGATTTTAATTCGCCCTGAATAACATTCTGCAACAAAGGTATAGTTTTGCTTGTGTAAGCTGCTGTTGTATTTTCTTCATTGCCGGCATCAGCGTAATAAATGACGACTAAAAGAGAGCCTATAAGAGCGGATAGAGGGAGAAACAGTATTAGGAAGCGGTTTAGCATGGAAGAACAGTTCTTTTATTCTTGGTGTATGTCTTGATGGCGGGGAATAGTAAATGTGAAGGTGGTGCCATTTTTAGGGAACCTCTGAATAATTACCTTTAATATTCACCAATCGATTGATATAGATGTTACTGATAATCATTACAGTTTAATTTGCCCGTATAAGTCCGGTTTTTAGGCATTTTTTCATTTAAAAAGGCCTTTTCTGGCC
>JAJRZI010000073.1 GCA_024275295.1 Gammaproteobacteria bacterium
AGCAACAGCAGCCTGGAGGCGTCCACTGCCCGTAATTATGAAATCGGTGTTAAAGGGCGGGCGGAGAATTGGACCTTTGACCTGGCTCTCTACAAGATCGAGGTAACCGATGACATTGTCTCATCATACGATTCATTTGGAGACACCAGCTATAGCAATGCAGGTGAAACTGACAAAAGGGGGCTTGAGTTCAGTGGCCGTCTCCAGGTATTCAAGGATTTCTGGTTTGGCGCCAACTACGCCTACAGTGATTATGAGTTTGATAAATTTATGGAGCCAGTTGATGGCTCCCTGGTTAACCGATCTGGAAATCATATGCCCTTTGTGCCCCGGCATCAGTTGAGCCTGAGTGCAGACTACAAGCACCCATCCGGCTTCAAGGCCAGGGTACAGGCGGACTCCTGGGGTGAGTACTACATGGACAATGCCAACTCCGAGAAGTATGGCGGCTATGACCTTCTTACCAGCTTGATGGTGGGTTATGAAAAGGGTCCTCACCTACTGACCCTGAACATAGACAATCTCTTCGATAAGCATTACGCCACTGAGGTCAAGAAGGCAGAGTCTGGAGGAAGAACAAAGTACTCCTATGCTGGAGGTAGTCCACGGATGGCTGTATTGACATACAGCTATAACTTCTAATTATTTTTTTCCGAGGACTCGCCCCTATGAAGACAATACAGCAAGCATCAATGTATTCCCTGTCTATCATGTTGTTGTGTGGTTTTCTAGGGGCGGTGGCTATAACGCCAGATGCTATTGCCAACACCGCTCCAAGGATGAAATTGACCAAGCCATCAGCAACCGGTGGTGGACATCAACTGCACGGCGGCCAGCAGCATGGCAAGCAAGGAGCACAACCCCAGCCGCGTCGCCGGGGTGCTGGCAAGCAGTTGCTACTGGAGAACGGTGAGGGTGCAACAGTGGAGTTTTGGGCACCAGATCTGGGCTTCCAGGAGATCAAGGTGGAGGGGGGCCGCTTCAGTATCCCCAAACCTGCGGTGGATAACTACCATGCAGTAGTAGCTGAGCGGCAGCAGGGTGATCTAAAGCAGGCAGCGGTTCGCTATGAGTATATGCGCGGCAAGCCAAGCAGTGAGAGTCCCTCCAGACTGGCAGCCGCACAGAAAACAGAGTTTGAGATCGAACCCGCCCCAATACCCAGAGAGCATTCCCGTTATATGGCAAATAAGAAGTGGGATTTTATTCTGCGCTTTAAGGGGAAGCCCCTGAGCGGTGTGCCCGTTGTTTTAGAGACCAGCCAGGGCAGCCACATAGAGGCGGTATCCGGTGATGCTGGCTTAGTCCAGTTTATTATTCCTGATGATTTTCCCGAGGTGAAACTGGGGCGGCGCAATAACCCTCCGGCGGAACTCTCCCTGTTTGCCAAGTATAAGGCTGAGTCGACTCGTTATGAGACCACCCTAAGTGCTGCCTACTATGTTGACCCTGGCCACTGGCGCTCCAAGGGACTGGGAGTCGCGGTAGCAGGCCTGGGTCTATTGGCCGGTGGGTTTATCGGTGGGATTGGCCGCAGTAATAAAAGAGGTAAAAAACAGTGAATCTATCTGCCATTCGTAAACTGGTACAGATCGCCGCCTTTGGTTTCATGGTCTACGGTAGTGGCCTGATCGGCTACTATACTGTTGATAAATTCAGTAATGCGCTGCCAGCCTTGAGCTGTGCCTTTAACCATAATACAGGGGACTACTGTACCCTGATCCCTTTTCAGCATCAGATGGCCCACCGGGTGGGTGAGACCATCGCCAATGAGGGCAACCTTCTTCAAGGGCTGATACCCACACTCATTACCCTCGGCACCTTTCTCATCCTCTTCGTTATCCTGAGTAAGGCCTTTTGCGGCTGGATCTGCCCCCTGGGCACCTTCCAAGAGCTGCTGAGCATGATAGGTCAGAAGCTTGGCTTGCAACAGCGGAAGTCGGTGGATGAGAAAGTGGTAAAACGAATCCGCCCGGTAAAGTGGCTGGTTCTCTTCTTCCTGGTCTTCTTTCTCCCCATCCTGACCGGCCTGGGGTATGCCAGCCATGACCTGGTAGACCCCTACTGTAAAATCTGCCCCAGCCGCATCCTGACCACCCTGGCCAACGGCAATACTGATCAGCTTGTAGTGGATCAGGCCAATCCCGTCACCATGGGCTTCTCCATCTTTGGTGATTTTCTGTTTGGACTGATGATTGCGTTGGCCTTGACCGTGCGCCAGCCCTTCTGCCGCATCTGCCCCATGTTGGCGATGAATGCCACCTTCCGAAAACTGGGGCTGTTGAAGCTGACAAAAAATGCCAGCTCCAGATGTGAGAAGTGCGGTCTCTGTGCCAAAGCCTGCCCCATGGATATTCGAGAGATCCATACAGAAATGGTAAAAAAGGACGTCACCTTTGAGGACTGCACCCTCTGTGGTCGTTGTGTGGAGTTCTGCCCTGACAAGAATGTGTTGCAGCTTAAATATGCAACTATCCCCATCTTCTCTGCCAGCTCTGACTATTTCAAAAAACGCAAAAAGGCACAGAAGGCATGGGAAAAGGTGACCCTTGCCAGCTTGAAACAACCCACAGTTCAGCCAGAGGCAAAAAGCTGATGTTGATGCCTATCACACCGGTAAGCCTCAGCTTTGGGGCTGCGGTGCTGCTGGGCCTTAGTTTTGGGGCTGGCCCCTGCAATATCGCCTGTCTCCCCTATTTGGGGCCGGTGTTTATGGCTACAGGGGATGGCGTACAAAAATCCTGGCGCATATTGCTCCACTTCTCACTTGGCCGAATGAGTGGCTATGCATTATTAGGCTGTGCAGCCGGCTGGATTGGACTGCTGGTGCAAGAGTGGATCAATAATCCAGCCGTGCGCTGGGTGTTGGGCGGGGCAACCATTCTGGTGGCCTTCTCCCTGCTCTGGCGCTACTACCGTAACGCCAAAAAACCCTTTGGTTGCAGCAAAAACCAGCCAAAAACAGGTATTGAAGTTTCGCTGGATCAGTTGCAGCCACAGACCACAACGATGCCCGGCGGACTCTTTTTCATGGGGATGGGGATGGCGCTAAACCCTTGCGGCCCGTTGACCATGGTGGTGTTTGGGGCAGCAACTACGGCCAGCGCTCTCTCCGGTTTATCACTTGGGATTGGCTTTGGACTGGGCGCTGTGGTGATTCCAACTATTATATTCGCCTTTGGCGTTGCCCACTTTGGTGCTCAACTCAGAGAACATGTTGGACGCTGGCGTGGCCCTCTGGAACTGAGCAGCGCTGGGCTGCTGCTCTTCATGGGGGTGTTCACTGGCCTGGGGTGGATCTCTCCGTAGCTTTCTAAAAGAGCAGTTGGACGTATGCATGCCCAACTGCTCTTTTTAGGCCTATTCGTCGAATGGGTGCCTAAGTATCATCGTCTCATCCCGATCTGGGCCGGTGGAAATGATATCAATGGGAACACCGCAGATCTCCTCAACCTTCTTCAGATAATTCTGGGCATTTTGTGGCAGCTCTTCAAAGCTCTTGGCTTCAACCGTAGAATCCTGCCAACCCGGCATCTCAATATAGACTGGCTCACAGCAGGCAAAGCGTTCTGCCCCTACAGGTGGAACCTTAACCTCTTCACCATCAAGCTTATAGGCCACACAGAGGCGAAGCGTTTCGAGTCCGTCAAGCACATCTAGTTTGGTGATGCAGAGTCCTGTCACGCTGTTGATCTGGAAGGTACGACGCACAGCCACGGTATCCAGCCAGCCACAGCGGCGGCGGCGGCCTGTAGTAGCACCAAACTCATGCCCCCTCTTGCCCAGGTATTCACCATCTTCATCAAATAACTCAGTAGGAAAAGGGCCACCACCAACACGGGTCGTATAGGCCTTAACAATACCGAGAATATAATCCAGATTGCACGGCCCGATACCACTTCCGCTTGCTGCACCACCTGCAGTGGTGGTCGATGAGGTAACAAAGGGATAGGTGCCATGATCAATATCCAGCATTGAACCCTGCGCGCCTTCCAGCAACAGGTTGCCGCCATTCTCACCGGCCTGATGCATCGCTCCTGGGACATCCACGATCATGGGTGCAATCTGTTCAGCCTGAGCCAGTGCTTCATCCAGCGTCTGCTGAAAATCAACCTTGTCCACCTTGTAATAGTGCTCAAGTGCAAAGTTGTGATACTCCAACACCTCACGCAGACGAGTCTCAAAATGGGCAGGGTCAAGCAGTTCACCCAGGCGAATGCCACGCCGGGAGACCTTATCTTCATAAGCCGGGCCAATACCACGCCCGGTAGTGCCAATCGCTTGATTGCCACGCGCAATTTCACGCGCCTGATCCAGTGCGATGTGGTAAGGCAGGATAAGCGGACAGCCTTCACTGATACCCAGACGCTCTCGCGCTGGCACACCACGCCCTTCAAGCATTTCAATCTCTTCCAGCAGCGCCGTCGTAGAGAGCACCACACCATTGCCGATATAGCAACGAACACCTTCGCGCAGGATGCCGGACGGGATCAGGTGCAACACCGTTTTTTCACCCTCGATAACCAGGGTATGACCGGCATTGTGTCCTCCCTGGAATCGCACCACGGCCTCGGCATGATCTGTCAGCAGATCGACAACCTTACCCTTCCCCTCATCACCCCACTGGGTACCTATGACAACGACATTTTTGCCCATGTTGAATCTCAATTTAAATATATTAAATGCTGGATACTATCCAGGTACTCTCTTGCTGTTTCAGGGTTTTATTGCACCCCATCTCAACAGCACTCCCGGTTTGCCCTGGCAGTGCGCAAACCACGCTCTTGCCCTGAACTCTTAAATTTTCAATCGCTTGCAGCAATGCAGGATCATCAGACCAGGGGGCATAGATGCGCTCATCCTCATCTGATTGCTGTATTGCCCATCCGCCAAGTTGCAATAGCGCCTTTAGATCTGCACTAAACCCTGTAGCCGGACGCGCCCGGCCAAACATCTTGCCGATGGCATCATATCGCCCACCTCGGGCTATCTCCTGGCCTCGCCCAGGGACAAAGGCAGCAAAGACCACCCCTGTCTGGTAGTGATAGCAACGCAGCTCACCCAGGTCAAAATGCAGTGGCACATTGGGCAGACGCTGTTGCACCATTTGTGCAACCTGTTCAAGGTAGCTCAACGCATCCTGCACCTCTTGATCTGCTTGTGCCAAGAGCTCTTTTGCCCGTTCAATGGCATCATCACCGTTCAGCTCCGCCAGTGATGCAAGCATGCTGGCAGCTGGCTCCGCCACCGCCAGCTCTTTCAATAACGCATGAATCTCTGGCATGGCCTTACGTTGCAACGCATCAAACAATGCCTGCTCGCCTGCTTCATCCAATCCTGCCTGACGCGCCAATCCACGGTAGATGCCGACATGCCCCAGATCAAGATAGATATCATCAATGCCAGTACGCTTGAGCGTCTCCATCATCAGGCAGAGTATCTCAACATCACTCTCTGCCCCGGCATGACCAAACAACTCAGCACCAATCTGGAGCGGGTTGCGCGAGCTGGCAAAGCCATCTGAGCGGGTATGCAGCACAGTACCCAGGTAGCAAAGCCGGGTGGGCACATCACGACGCAACTGGTGCGCATCCATACGCGCTGCCTGAGGGGTCATATCTGCACGTACGCCCATGAGCCGACCTGTTATTTGATCGGTCAGTTTAAAGGTTTTCAGATCCAGATCACTACCCGCACCTGTGAGCAGCGAATCCAGGAATTCAATAAAGGGAGGGATGACCAACTCATACCCCCAACTGCGGTAGAGGTTTAGCAGATCACGTCGTAGATTTTCGAGGTTCCAGGCCTGTGGAGGGAGAACTTCGTCTACACCTTCAGGCAGTAACCAACGTTCATTATCCATCTAACTTCTCAATTAACCAGGTATAAGGCGCCAACACCAACCAGCATACTGATCAGGCCGGTCATACGCAGGGCTTTGTCATCCATATCCGACATCATGCGCATCATATTACGCATGCCTGTTGGATTGAGGAATGGCAATATCCCCTCAATTACCATCACCAATGCCAGAGCAACTAATAGATCATGCCACATATACACAAAAAAGCCGGGCAGTCGCTACCCGGCTAATTCCTATTTATCAAAAAGGCCCATACTCAAAACACGTTCAGTAGAGTGACTACTTTACGCCCTCAAGCTTGTTAAAGTATTTAAAGAACTCTGAATCAGGCTCTAGAACCATTAAATCACCCCCCTTATTAAAGACCTTGCGGTAGGCATTCAAGCTCCGATAGAAGGAGTAAAATTCACGATTTTGGTTATATGCAGTGGCATAGATCTCGGCAGATTTGGCATCGCCAGCACCGCGCAACTGCTCAGCCTCCTTGTAGGCTTGCGCAATGATAACGGTACCCTGTCGATCAGCACCTGCGCGGATCTTTTCTGCCTCCTCTGCGCCACGCGCCCGAAACTCACTGGCAACCCGCTGCCGCTCAGCTCGCATACGATCAAACACTGAGCCACTCACCTCTTGCGGCAGATCAATCTGTTTGACCCGGACATCAATAACCTCAACACCGAGTTCTGCCGCTTTTGCGTCAGAATCCTTGGTCAACAGCGCCATAATCTCTGCGCGCTCGCCTGAGATAACCTCCTGGATGGTGCGTTTACCAAATTCATCACGCAGGCTGGTATTGATACGCTCTGCCAGCAGACGTGATGCGGTGGTTATGCGGCCACCTGTAGAGCGGTAGTACTGCGCCACATCGGTGATACGCCATTTCACGTAGGAGTCCACAATCACATCTTTTTTCTCGGCGGTGAGAAAACGCTGAGGCTCTGCATCCAGCGTTTGGATTCGTGCGTCAAACTTGCGGACATTATTGACAATAGGCATCAAAAAATGCAGCCCAGGCTCATAATCTGCATCAACAATCTTGCCCCATCGCAACTTCAGCGCCAGTTCCCACTCCTGTACCTTGAACGCCGCTGAGTAACCACCGACAGCTATGATCAGCGCAAGCACCAAAACACCCATTTTACCGGTACTCATTAGCGTACCCTACTGCCACGATTTACATCACGCACACGTGTTTTAGCCGGTTGCTGTTGCAGCGGTGCGGTCAGACCATAATTTGAACTTGTTGGCAAGGTAGGATCCCCCACATCTGTGCCCGCTGATTTAATCAATTTATCCAACGGGAGGTACATCAGGCTATTGCCACTCTTAACATCCAGCATGACTTTACTGGTTTTGCTCAGCACCTCTTCTACCGTCTCTATATAGAGACGCTCACGAGTCACTTCAGGTGCTTTCTCATATTCTTTCAGCACCGCCAGAAAACGACTGCTCTCACCTTCAGCCTCTGCAATCACCTTCTCTTCATAAGCCTTAGCAGCTTGGACCTGGCGAGCAGCCGTACCACGCGCCTGTGGAACAATCTGGTTGGCATATGCATGCGCCTCATTTTCCAGTCGCTCCTTATCCTCACGCGCCTTGATGGCATCATCAAATGCACTCTTTACCTGCTCAGGTGGCTTGGCGGGCTGCATGTTGATACTGGTGATCTCAAGCCCTGTTTTATACATATTAATCAGTTTTTGCGCGCGCTCTTTAATATCTGCGGCAATGGATGAGCGACCCTCCGTCAAGATAAAATCAAGGTTGCTTTTACCAATGGTTTCACGCACCGCCGTTTCAGTCGCATCCTGAATGGTCTTTTGCGGGTTGCGATCCTGAAACAGGTAGTCTGCCGGATCCTGAATCTTGGACTGCACCGTCAGCTCAACATCGATGATATTTTCATCCTTCGTCAGCATCTGAGCCTTGTGGTTGAAGGAGCTGATCTGATCAATATTCACCTTGTAGACTTCATCTATAAGGGGAAGCTTAAAGTTCAAACCAGGATCAGTGACCTGGTAATAAGCACCAAAACGCAGCACGACACCGCGCTCTGCAGCTTCAATCTTGTAAAAACTATTGGCACCCAGAATCAGTACGATACCAAGCACAACCACAACAGCGATAGCGCCCACTCCACCTGGAGGCATCCCCATTCCGGATCCTGATCCCTTATTGGAGCCACCACCGCCACCAAAGAGGCCGCTGAGTTTCTCCTGTAGCTTTTTAACTACCTCGTCGAGGTCGGGTGGGCCTTGATTGCCACCACCCTTGCCTTTACCACTCCAAGGGTCTTTATCACCCTTGTTGTCGCCACCACCCGGTTCATTCCAGGTCATAAAATGCTCCAATTATCTATTTTTACCTTTGACCCGCGTACAACGCAGATCAGCGAATATTTCTATACCACGAAAGCGCGATTTTAGGGGGGTTACTGCACTGTGGCAAGCAATCGTTTTACCAGCATCTCATCTTGCCCGATAAGTTGCTCGTAATGTCGAATCGGTAGTTCCACATCCATCTCCCAACCACCATCATCCTGGGCATGATCATAGTAGACCTGTCCCAGCTCGTAGAGTTGCGCATGCAGGCGCCCATCTGTTGCATTAAGACGTAAGATTTGGCGGACATGTTCCTGATGAAAAAACTCAGCCAAAACCTCAACCAGCAGCTCGACACCCGCACCTGTCTGCGCCGATAGCCAGATACGTCTGGCCACCCCGTTCTCATCCCGCTCAATGCGTGGTTCTCCCTCATCCAGCAGGTCAATCTTGTTATAGATCTCAATCTGGGGCACCCGGTTTGCACCAATCTGTTTGAGCACATCATTGACTTCAGCAATACATACTCCGCGCTGTGGGCTGGCAACATCAATCAGATGCAACAGCAGATCAGCCGATGTGGTCTCCTGTAGCGTGGAGCGAAATGCAGCCACCAGTTCATGCGGGAGATGCGAGATAAAACCCACGGTATCAGCCAGTACAACCGCCCCTTCACCGGGCAGCTCCAGACGCCGTAGCGTTGGGTCCAGCGTGGCGAAAAGCTGATCGGCAGCATACACTTTCGACTGCGTAATTCGGTTAAACAGTGTAGATTTTCCCGCATTGGTATAACCCACCAGCGAGACAGTAGGCACCATGGCTTTAGTGCGTCCCTTGCGCCCCTGTTCACGCTGGGTTGCCACCTTTTCCAGCCGCTGTTTGAGCAGACTGATCCGTTTACCCAATAGACGGCGATCTGTTTCAAGCTGGGTCTCACCCGGCCCGCGCAGGCCGATACCACCTTTTTGACGCTCCAGATGCGTCCAACCCCGTACCAAACGGGTGGAGAGATGCCGCAGCTGCGCCAGTTCAACCTGCAGTTTGCCTTCAAAGGTACGGGCACGCTGGGCAAAGATATCCAGAATCAGCCCGGTTCGATCCACCACCCGGCATTGGAATTCCCGTTCAAGATTGCGTTCCTGACTGGGCGAGAGTGCATGGTTAAAGACGACCAACTCCGCCTCTTCCGCTGCAATAATGGCCTTGATCTCTTCCGCCTTGCCTTTGCCGATAAACAGCCTTCGATCCGGGGATTTCCGAGAGCCACGCACAAACGCCACCACCTCAGCTCCCGCAGAGACGGCAAGCAATTTAAACTCATCCAGTTCATCCTTATCGGCTTTAACACCAAGATCAAGATGCACAAGGACAGCATGTTCGCCACTGGCGGGACGTTCAAACATTAGAATTCATAGGGAAGAAACTATGCAAAAGGGAGAATACAAGCGACAAGACCATATCCAACAGTCAAAGAAGAGATCGGTCTGTTTGCCAAATAAGAGGAAATCGGGTTACCCCATAGATAATGAGCCGGGACAGGGCACCCCGTCCCGGCATGGATATTAATAATTGCCTGGCTCATGCCCTCCATCCCCAGCATCTGTATTCTGCTGAAAACGGATATTTCTGACAGGTACAACGGTTGAAATAGCATGTTTATAAACCATCTGACTCACGCTATTTTTTAATAGAACAACAAATTGATCGAACGATTCAATTTGCCCTTGTAGTTTGATTCCATTCACTAAAAAAATTGAAACCGGCACTTTCTCTTTGCGCAATGCATTAAGAAAAGGGTCTTGTAAACTCTGCCCTTTGGACATGATATTCTCCTTGTTGTTGGATACACATAAACAGGATTTTATATACGCATTAGGAACAACAATCCTGTCATTCTTAAGCTAAGTGTAGCAAAACATAGCATATAGGCACAAAACCCGACTAAAACTATAGGATATGGCTTATCACCTATGTGGAGGCACTCTCCAATCTTTTCAAGATCTGTGCACAGAGATTTCCAGCTTCATCATCAAGCCAGTGCGCATCCTGCTCGCTCCGCAGCCAGGTCAGCTGCCGTTTTGCCAGTTGTCGGGTCGCTATAACGCTCCGTTCGACCATCTGTTCATAACTATAGTTCCCTGCCAAATATTCCAGCATCTGCCGGTAGCCAACTGAACGCATCGATGGCAGATCAGGGGTAAGATCCCCTCGGGCCAGCAACCCTTTTACCTCATCTTCAAAACCCAGCTCCAGCATCTGGTGAAAGCGTTGGGCAATCCGCCGGTGCAGCACTGCCCTATCTTTTGGCGCACGCACCAGTTTAATCAGATGATAGGGCAGCCGCTGCTCCCCATCACGCTTTTGCAGCTCTGTGAGGGTTCGGCCCGTCAGTTCAAATACCTCCAGCGCCCGTTGAATGCGCTGTGGATCATTCGGGTGAATGCGCGCACCGGCTACCGGATCAATCTGTAAAAGGCGTTGATGCATCTGCGCCCAGCCCTCTGCAGCCGCCTCAGCTTCAAGCCGTGCCCGAACCGTGGGATCCGCCTCTGGCAGCTTCGACAGACCATATTGCAGCGCCCTGAAGTAGAGCATGGTGCCACCCACCAGCAGCGGGGTGCGCCCATTGGCAAAGATCTCATCTATTTCACGCAGGGCATCCACCCTGAAGCGGGCAGCAGAGTAGCGCTCAGTGGGATCACAGATGTCGATCAGGCGATGCGGTGCGGCTTTCAGCACATCAGCACCAGGCTTGGCCGTGCCAATATCCATCCCCCGATAGACCAGCGCCGAATCTACACTGATGATGTCACAGGGCAACGCCTGCACCAGCTCCACCGCCAGATCAGTCTTACCCGATGCCGTTGGCCCCATGAGGCAGATTGCTGTTTTCTCAGGCATCACAACCCTTACTGCCCACGTTTGAACAGTCGATCCAGCTCATTCATACCCAGTTGAATCCAGGTTGGGCGACCATGATTACACTGCCCACTGCGCTCAGTGCGCTCCATATCCCGAAGCAGCGCATTCATCTCATCGATGGTCAGACGGCGATTGGCACGCACAGAGCCATGACAGGCCATAGTGCCCAATACCGCATTGATCTCATGGCGAATACGTTCACTGGAACCATAGACCACCAGGTCAGCCAATATATCCCGCAACAGTTTCTCCGCATCAACACCGTGCAGCACAATCGGGATAGCCCGCACCGCAAGGGTTTCTGAGCCCATCCGATCCACCTCCAGCCCCAGTGATTCAAATATCATCCGCTGCTCTTCCGCAAGATCTGCTTCACGTCGACTCACCGCTACTGTGACAGGCACCAACAGCGGCTGGCTTCTGATATTCGACTCACCCCAGGCCAGCTTGAGACGCTCATAGGTAATGCGCTCATGCGCTGCATGCATATCCACCAGCACCAGCCCTTCTCTATTCTCTGCCAGCAGATAGGTACCCTGCAGCTGGGCCAGCGCAAAGCCCAATCGTGGCATTTCATCCTGCACCACCTCAGCTGTCGCAGCGGCGACTGTACCTCTATCCGGTCGCTGCATCTCAAAGCCAGCCTGATAATGTGCGCCTCGCTCAGCCAGCTTTAGCGGCACCGTCTGTGGCACAAAGGATGATGGCGGCTGAGCAGGCGGTGCTGTTTCCATCTGCCCCGCTTGCACAGGTGCATCCGGGGCAACTCCAGGCCGATCATCAGCCAACGATTGATGCAGGGTGCGGAACAGAAAGTCATGCACCAAACGCCCTTCACGGAAACGCACCTCATGCTTGGTCGGATGGACATTGACATCCACCATCACGGGATCAAGCTCAAGATAGAGCACATAGGCCGGGTGTCGGCCGTGATAGAGCACATCCTGAAAGGCCTGCCGTACCGCATGGGTCACCAGCTTATCTCTGATCACCCGGCCATTGACGTAGAAATACTGCATATCGGCCTGACTGCGGGAGAATGCCGGGCGCGCCACCCAACCATAGAGTCGCAACCCGGCAGCCTGATGCTCCAGATAGATGGCCTGCTCCAGAAACGCCTTGCCAAGCAGCTCCGTGACCCGCCGCTCCTGTTCAGGGCGCACTGTTGCCGGCGGCAGTGGAAGGATCTCCCGCCGGTTATGCCGTAGTGAGAAACCCACATCAAAACGCGCCAAGGCCAGACGCTTGACCAGCGTATCGATATGGTTGAACTCCGTCTTCTCTGTCTTGAGAAATTTACGCCGAGCCGGGGTGTTGTAGAAGAGATCTCGCACCTCCAGTGTCGACCCAACCGGGTGCGCTGCAAGTGCAGGCTTATCTGCTCCAGAGGTTAGCTGATAGGCATGATCAGCCCCCTGCTCATGCGAGGTCAGCATCATACGCGAAACCGAGCCGATACTGGGCAGCGCCTCACCCCGGAAACCCATGCTGCTGATGCGCTCCAGCTCCTCCAGGCTGGCCACTTTGCTGGTGGCATGGCGTGAAAGGGCCAATAACAGATCATCATGGTGGATGCCTCGCCCATCATCACGCACACGCATCAGCTTGATGCCGCCCTGCTCTATCTCGATATCAATCCTTTTTGCCCCGGCATCCAGACTGTTCTCTACCAACTCTTTAATGACAGAAGCTGGGCGCTCGACCACCTCGCCCGCGGCGATCTGATTAACTAAAACGGATGGGAGTATTTGAATTCGCATAGACTGATTATTTTGACACTTGCACAGCTTTCAAACTAGCGTGATATATTATCCAAAAAGTATGATTCATTATTTAGCAGCTTAACCATGCCAAAGAAGTTAATAAAACGCTACACGCCCGATAAAGAGACCATTCGCAACCACAAATATCTACGTATATTTGGGCGGTTGCTCTATGACCCAAACCTGTGGCATCTCAATCGCCGCTCAGTGTCCGGGGCTTTTGCCGTAGGGCTGTTCTGGGCTTTTATCCCGATCCCCTTTCAGATGGTGACCGCTGCAGCTACCGCCATTCCTGCCAGGGTCAATCTCCCTATATCCGTCGCCCTGGTATGGATCACCAATCCGATCACCATGCCACCCATGTTCTACGCTACCTACCTTGTCGGCACCTGGATTCTCGGTGAGCCACCACAGGAGATCGAGTTCGAGCTGACGGTAGATTGGCTGATGAACAGTATCGGCGGCGTCTGGCAACCACTCTATCTGGGCAGTCTGGTATGCGCCATTATCGCGGCTATTGTTGGGTATGTTGCCATGCGGGGTTACTGGCGCTGGCATGTGATCAACCAGCTCAAAAAACGACGGGAAAGACGGCAGGCCGCCGACTAATCCTGAAAAACACCATCATCCAGATTCAATACCCGATCCATCCGCTCCGCCAGGCTGTGATCATGTGTCACCACCACGAAGCTGGTACCCTGCTCCTGGTTTAGCTCCAGCATCAACGCATAGACCTGCTCCGCCGTGTTGCGATCCAGATTGCCGGTAGGCTCATCCGCCAGCACGCAGCGGGGACGGTTTACCAGCGCACGCGCAATGGCGGCGCGCTGCCTTTCACCACCAGAAAGCTCGCTGGGTTTGTGCGCTACGCGCGCAGCAAGACCGACTCGTTCCAGCATCTCTGCCGCCTGCGCCCTGGCGACCGGGACTTCTGCACCACCAATCAGCAGTGGCATGGCCACATTCTCCAGCGCGGTAAACTCCGGCAACAGATGATGAAACTGATAGACAAAACCCAACGCCCGATTTCGCAGGGTGCCACGCTGGCTTTCATCCAGCGCCACCATATCGACCCCATCAATAAATACAGCACCGGAGGTTACCTGATCCAGTCCGCCCAGACAGTGCAACAGGGTACTTTTCCCCGAACCCGATGAACCCACAATGGCAAGACGCTCACCAGCGCCCACGCTCAGATCGACACCTTTCAGCACCTCAACCCGCAGATCGCCCTCTGCAAAGGTGCGCACCAGATTACGGCATTCAAGAACGGTTGGATCACTCATAGCGTAGCGCCTCAGCCGGTTGAGTCCGGGCTGCCCGCCAGGCGGGATAAAGGGTGGCAAGTATGGTCATCACAAAGGCGCTGATGCTGATCAGGCCGACATCCTCCCAGTGCAGATCCGAGGGCAGTTCACTAATGTAATAGACGCTAGCATCGAGAAAATCATAACCAAAGGTGGTCTCGACCCATTTCACCAGCGCCTCCAGATTCAGTGCCAGCGCAACCCCTCAAGTGATACCCAGCAGGGTACCGATAAAGCCAATCATCGTGCCCTGCACCATAAAGATGGCCATGATGCTGCCTGGAGAGATCCCCAATGTGCGCAAAATGGCAATATCCGCCTGCTTGTCCGTCACCACCATTACCAGGGTGGATACGATATTAAAGGCCGCCACCGCTACGATCAGCGAGAGAATGATGCCCATCATGCGCTTTTCCATCGCCAGAGCGCTGAAGAAGTTCTGGTACTGATGCGTCCAGTCGCTGATCCGATAAAGCCCCGGCAGCTCACTCGCCAGCTGGCGTGACACCTTGGGCGCCAGGTAGAGATCATCCAGCTTCAGTCGTACGCCCGTTACCGCATCCCCCAGACGCTGCAGCTTTTGCGCATCCCGTATATGCACCAGCGCCATGCTGCGGTCGTACTCTCCCATCCCGACCTCAAATATCCCGGTCACGGTAAAACGCTTGAAGCGAGGCATCGTCCCCATGGGGGTGATGGTGGTCTGTGGCGTGACGACCGTCACCTTGTCACCGGGGCTGACGCCCAGCACATAGGCCAGCTCTTTACCGATAACGATATGATATTTTCCGGGTTGCAGATCGCTCATGACACCATATTTCATATGCTCTGCCACATCTGAGACCGCGGGTTCAAGCTCGGGCAGAATACCCCGCAACAGCGCACCGCTGACATTCCTTCCATTGGCCAACATCACCTGCCCCTCCACATAAGGTGCCTGCCCAATGACGTTGGGGTGATCTTTCGAGAGCTTGATCACCTCTTTCCAGTTCTCAAGCCCGCCGCTCACGGAAGTAATGGTGGCATGAGAGGCCATTCCGAGAATCCGTTCACGGACTTCTTTGTGAAAACCGTTCATAACTGAGAGTACGGTGATCAAGGCCACCACACCCAACATGATCCCCACCATCGAAGTCAACGAGATAAAGGATATGAAATGGTTGCGCCGCTTGGCACGGGTGTAGCGCAGACCGATAAAGAGTTCGAGCGGTTTATACATAGCCGGGCATTAAACCATATTCCTGAGGCATTATTACAGACAGCATAAAAATTTTAGCCCGTTCCGTTAGTTAGATTGAAATGCTATATTTACCCATAAGATTGATATCCTGGAGAATATCTCCCATGAGACACCTTGCACCGCTGCTTCTGATAACCGCCCTGTTCGCCACGCCACCCCTGGCGATGAGCGATACCCTGCTGTTAGACGCGATTGCGGAGACACCGGCCAACTCCACAACCGGCATCCTGCGCCCCGCACGGGGCCAAACCATGGAGCAGGTGTACGACAAATTTGGCCAGGCTCAACAAGAGATGCCGGCCATCGGCAAGCCACCGATTACCCGCTGGATATACAAGAATTTTACCGTCTATTTTGAGTACGACCGTGTCATTGATACCGTTATTCACCGTTAAGCAAAGAGAGATGCACCCGTGGGCAAAAAATACCCTGAGATAGATAAAAAACAGCAGGCATTCATCCAGGCGCAGCAGATGTTTTTTGTCGCCACCGCCCCCAAGGGCGGGCATCTCAACCTCTCTCCCAAAGGTCTGGACAGCTTCCGCATCATCAACAACAACAGGGTGCTGTGGTTGAACTATACCGGCAGTGGCAACGAGACCGCCGCTCATCTGCTGGAAGATAACCGCATGACCATCATGTTCTGCGCCTTTGAGGGCAGCCCCAAAATCCTGCGCCTCTACGGTCACGCCCGCGCCATCCACCCCAGAGATGATGACTGGAAAGCGCTGCTCAGCCATTTCCCCAACACAGCCGGCAGTCGTCAACTGATCGAGATGGATGTCTAACTGGTGCACACCTCATGCGGTTTTGGTGTTCCCCTCTACAACTATGCAGGACAGCGCGATACCCTGACCGACTGGATCGAGAAAAAGGGCGAAGAGGGCATCACCCAATACTGGACGGATAGAAACAGCCAAAGCCTGGATGGCAAACCCACCGGCATATTTGAGGAGATACCGGAAGCGGGGCTTTAGTCCCGCCAGATCTGCCCGTTTTCTGCGGGACTAAAGTCCCGCTTCCAATTTTTTGATCTGCTCGCACACGTAGGCCACCTGCTCCCGGCTTAGATCGGGAAATATCGGCAACGAAAGCGTCTCATGACAGAGCGCCTCCACCACCGGAAGATCACCCGCTTTGTAGCCCAGGTCTGCATATACCTCTTGCAGATGCAGGGGCTGCGGATAGCATTGGCTGTTGCCAATCCTGCAGGCATTGAGCTGCTCTCGCAGCGCATCACGACGTGGATGGCGAATGGTGTAGAGGTTATAGGCATGGCGTCCGTTCATGGTCGGCACCGGCGTCACCAGATCAAGCCCGGAGAGCGCTTGGTCGTACCAGGACGCCACCTGTTGGCGGGCAGTTATCGCTTTCTCTATGTCTCGCAGCTTAATGCGCAACAGGGCGGCCTGAATCTCATCCAGGCGGCTGTTGTAGCCTGCCTCCAGATGGATGAAGGGTTTTGTTGCGCCATGATTTCGCAGCTGTAAAAGACGCGCCTTGACCTCATCGCTGCGGGTGGTGATCAATCCACCATCACCATAACAGCCCAGAACCTTGGTGGGGTAAAAGCTGAAACAGCCGCAGTCGCTCATGCTGCCTGCACGCTGACCATTGTGTTCTGCACCAAAGGCCTGGGCGGCATCTTCGATGAGATGCAGTCCGTGATCCTTGGCGATGGCATCGAGGCGGGTCATATCGGCCGGATTGCCAAAGATATGCACCGGCAGGATGGCGCGGGTCTTGTCCGTGATGCGCATCTCGACACTGGCGGGGTCGATATTAAAACTGCCGATCTCCACATCTGCGAACACGGGGATCGCACCCACCAGAGAGACCGCCTCTGCGGTGGCAAAAAAGGTGAACGGGGTGGTAATGACCTCATCCCCCGGGCCAATGCCGAGTGCGCGCAGTGAGAGCACCAGCGCATCGGTGCCACTGGCTACGGCAATGGCATGTTTTGCGCCGACATAGGCGGCTGCCTCCTCTTCAAATGCCCTTACATTGGGGCCGAGAATAAAGGCGCCGCTGGCACCTGCGCCGTCGATAGCCTGCATCCATTCGTCGCGCAGCTCCTGGTATTCCCGCTGCAAACTTAGGTAGGGTACGCCCTGCAGGGTCTGATCTTGTTTCTTGCTCATTGACCTATGATTTCCTTCACTTTCAGTGCAACCTCTAAGGCTTCAAGTCCAACATGGCCGTCTACCAGAGGTGTTTGGCCCGTATTGATGCAGTCGATAAAGGCCGCCAGTTCAGTATCCAGTGGTTTGATGGGATCAATATCCACTTTTTCAACAATGATCTCAGGCCACTCTGAGTCGGAATTTGACTTGGGGTATGCCGTTTCGATGCGCTGCTCAATAAAATCGAGGGATTGGTAAAGATTCTCTTCAAATACCCGAATGCGGCGCAGCTTCTTTTCCGATACGCGACTGGCGATGACGTTGGCCACCGCGCCATTGGCAAATTCAAGGCGGGCGTTGGCGATATCGATATGGTTGGTCAGCACCCGGGTACCGACAGCCGCAATGGAGGTGATCTCCGAGTTGACCAGTGACAATATGATGTCGATATCATGGATCATCAGGTCGGATACAACATCCACATCCGTTGCCCGCGCTACAAATTCCCCCATGCGGTGGGCCTCGATGAAACGGGGTTTGGATATGCGATCAGCCAGCGCCATCACGCCTGCATTGAATCGCTCCAGATGGCCAATCTGTAAGACAGAACCCGTTTTTTCAGCCAGCTGAACAATTTCACGCCCCTCATCACAGGTGCTGGCAATGGGTTTTTCGAGCAGCATGTGAATGCCCTGCTCCAGAAATGGACGGGCCACCTCAAGGTGGGCGGTTGTTGGTACAACAATACTGACCGCATCCAGCTTTCCAATGAGATCCTGACTATTGGCGTAGGATTCACAGTTGCATTCAGCAGCAACCCTGGCTGCCGTTTCAGCATTGCTGTCAACAACACCTACCAATTCTACATTCGCCATGCGGGAATAGATCAGGGCATGAAATCGGCCAAGATAACCGACTCCAACCACCCCGACGCGGGTCTTATTTGCCATAAAGGTGAATCCTGAATTTTCTGGGCACCCCAATGATCGGGAGGCCTGAGGATGTGATGAAATCAATGGCCGGATTCTAGCATAGATTTAGCGCCTGGCTCGAGGTGGGCGCTCTGCAATCAGGACTTTGAGTTTCAGTCGATGTTGCCCTCGCCAACCGTCAATCGTGATGACGGAACCCGGTGGTTGCATGGCGATGGTGTTGAGAATATCACGGGAGTCATCAAAATCCATATCATTGATCCGTGTGATAATGTCACCGGGCACAATGCCCGCCAGGTTTGCCGGGCCGCCCTCCAGTACACCTGAGATCAGGATGCCTTTCACCTGGGGCAGGCCAAATGACTCCGCCAGCTCGGGCGTAATATCCTGCGCCATGATACCCAACCAGCCCCTGACCACCCGCCCGTGCACCAGCAGTTGCTGCATGATGCCTTGAGCGAGTGAGACCGGGATGGCAAAGCCAATCCCCTGGGAGCCGCCTGTTTTGGAGAAGATGACCGTATTGATTCCAAGCAGGTGGCCATGCGCATTGATGAGGGCGCCCCCTGAGTTGCCTGGATTGATGGCCGCATCGGTCTGAATGAAATCCTCAAAGGTGTTGATGCCCAGGCGATTGCGTCCAGTGGCACTGATAATACCCATGGTTACAGTTTGACCTACGCCAAAGGGGTTGCCTATGGCAAGTGCCACATCACCCACCTCTATCTCATCTGCATTGCCCAGCTCTATGGCTGGAAGGTTTTCTGTGTGCGCAAAAAGCACGGCCAGATCAGTATCGGGGTCGGCCCCCACAACAGCCGCAGAAATATTTCGGCCATCGTATAGCACCAACTGGATCTCGCTGGCACCCTCTATCACATGGTTGTTGGTCAGAATATAACCACGGGAATCCATAATCACGCCTGAACCCAGGCTGGTCTCTCGTCGTTGACGGGGTTTGGCCGCAGGCGGGTCATTAAAGAAAGAGCGGAAGGCGGGATCATCAAAGGCGGGGTTGCGCGGTTCAGTGATCAGTTTGGTGGTAAATATGTTGACCACGGAAGGGGCTGCTTTTTTTACCGCCGCTGAATATGAGACAGGCCCATTTGTTACCGCCAAGGAGGAAGGGGCGACAGGCTGCTGGGCGGTCTGAGGTGAAGAAAGCTGTGCCGAAGAGGCCGGTTTATCGTTGTTTAAAAGTGCCGGTTGCAGCATAAGCACCACAAAAGCTGCTGCGAGACCCGCCGCAATCGATGTCAAAGCAAAAGAAAATAGCTTTCGTAATTCCATGGAGAGGCATAATCTATTAATCCGCACAGAAAAACCAGATGCAGTTTCAGGTGACAAGTGATGATTGAACTAAAAGAGTTGGAGGCCTATTGTAATGGGCTGCTGGAAATCAGCACCTTTCAGGACTACTGCCCCAATGGGTTGCAGATTGATGCCGGAAGATCAAAGGTACAAAGGGTGGTTACGGGCGTCACTGCCAGTCAGGCGCTGATTGATGCTGCCATCGAAGCAGAAGCCGATCTTTTGCTGGTGCACCATGGCTATTTCTGGAAAGGGGAGCCAGCGCCACTGACAGGCATCAAAGGGCATCGAATCAGAAGCCTGATGCAGGCGGGCATCAGTCTACTGGCCTATCATCTGCCGTTAGATGCACATCTGCAATTTGGTAATAATGCACAACTCGCCAAACAGATGGGGTTTTCAGATGCGCTTCCGGCCAAAGAGGGTTTGATATGGCAGACTGATCTGAAGCCACCACTGGATGCCAATGAACTTGCGGCCAATCTTGCCAAAACCCTTGACCAGCAACCGCTGCATATCTCCATTGGAAATAAACCCTTACATCGCATAGGATGGTGCAGCGGGGCGGCGCAGGACTATATTGAACTGGCGGCAGAGCTGGATCTGGATGCCTTCATAACAGGGGAGATCTCAGAGCGCACAGTGCATTTGGCACATGAGCTGAATATCCATTTTTACGCAGCAGGACATCATGCCACCGAGAGATTTGGCATCCAGGCATTGGGGGAACACTTGGCTGAGCACTATGCACTGGAGCATCAATTCATCGATATTTTCAATCCAGCTTGACCTGATTAACAGCTTGTAACAGAATACCCCATTAAATTGGTTGGTGAATGCAGAATTGCATCGCCACAATAAGAAATGCAAGTGAATCATTAGAATCACTAAACGTTAAGCATCCCAGATCTATCCAGATTTATCTTCCGGGAGTAAATAGTATGAGCGCAGCAGGCGTGGATCTAAAAAAGCGAAGGTTCCTTACCACCGCAACGAGTGCAGTTGCTGGTGTTGGTGCCGTCTTTGTAGCGGTTCCTTTTCTGGGCTCCTGGGCCCCTAGCGCAAAAGCTAGGGCTGCAGGCGCACCCGTAGAGGCAGACATCAGCAAACTTGAACCTGGTCAAAAGATGACCGTCAAGTGGCGTGGCAAACCGGTATGGGTTGTACGCCGTACCGAGCAGAATCTAAAAGATCTGTCAAAAATAACGGATCTGCTGCTTGATCCTAACTCAGAGATGGATCAACAGCCGGAGTATTGCAAAAACGAATACCGCTCACGCAAACCAGAATATCTGGTTGCAGTAGGTGTCTGTACGCACCTGGGCTGTTCGCCAACCTATCGTCCGGATATAGCACCAGCAGATCTGGGGGCAGAGTGGGTGGGGGGATTCTTCTGTCCCTGTCATGGTTCACGCTTTGATCTGGCTACCCGCGTATTTAGCGGCGTACCCGCACCTAAGAACCTGGAGATACCACCGTACTATTTCAAGAGCGAAACCTTGATTCTGATCGGTGAAGATGGAGGGGCAGCATAATGAGCTTTATAAACTGGGTCGACGAGCGCTTTCCAGCAACCAAGGTGTGGAATGAGCACCTGGCTGAATATTATGCGCCGAAAAACTTTAACTTCTGGTACTTCTTTGGCTCCCTGGCCATGCTGATGCTGGTAAACCAGATCCTGACGGGCGTCTGGCTGGCGATGAGCTACAAACCTGACGCTGGCCTTGCCTTTGGCTCTGTCGAATTCATCATGCGCGACGTGGAATGGGGCTGGCTGATTCGTTATATGCATTCAACCGGCGCATCCGCTTTCTTTATCGTTGTATATCTGCATATGTATCGCGGAATCATGTACGGTTCCTATAAAGGGCCTCGTGAGCTGTTGTGGATTATCGGCATGATCATCTACGTTGCCATGATGGCAACTGCCTTTATGGGCTATCTGCTACCTTGGGGTCAGATGTCTTTCTGGGGCGCACAGGTCATCGTAAATCTGTTCAGCGCTGTGCCTTTTGTGGGCGAAGAGCTAGGTATCTTTATTCGTGGTGACTTCGTCATCTCAGACGCCACCCTGAACCGCTTCTTCTCACTGCACTTCCTGCTGCCATTTGTACTGGCTGCACTGGTGTTCGTGCACATTGTTGCACTGCACAAAGTAGGGTCAAACAACCCGGACGGCATTGAGATCAAGAAGAATAAAGATGAGAACGGCATCCCACGTGATGGCATTCCATTCCACCCTTACTACAGTGTTAAAGACATTATGGGGGTTGTTGGCTTCCTGATTCTCTTTAGCCTGGTGCTGTTTTTCTCCCCGGAAATGGGCGGCTACTTTATTGAACACCCAAACTTTGTGCCTGCCAACCCGCTACAGACACCTGAGCATATTGCGCCAGTCTGGTACTTCACCCCGTACTACGCCATCTTGCGTGCTATACCGTCCATGATGGGATCAGCATTTCCAGGTGTTGTAGCCATGGGCGCAGCGATCGTGATGTTCTTTCTGCTGCCTTGGCTGGATAAAAGCCCAGTCAAATCCATGCGCTACAAAGGCCCAATCCAGCGAGTGGCACTTGGTATATTTGTAGTGGTCTTCGTCATTCTTGGTGTTTTGGGTACCTTGCCATCAACACCGGCTTTAACGTTGCTGGCGCAGGTCTGCACATTCCTCTATTTCGCGTACTTTTTACTGATGCCTTGGTACAGTAAAATCGATTCAACAAAACCTGTTCCTGAGAGGTTGACCAAATGAAAAAGCTGATCATTGCATTGATGTTATTTGCGACACCTATGATCAGCATGGGGTCGAGTAGCGCCCATCTGGATAGCGCAGGTGTTGATCTGGGTGACAAAGAGTCGTTGCAGCGTGGTTTCAAATACTTTGTTAACTACTGCTTAAGCTGCCACTCTGCCAAGTACCAGCGTTTTGAGCGTACCGCCAATGATCTGGGGCTAACAGTTGAGGACGTCAAGCAAAACCTGATGTTCACAGCTGATAAAATTGGCTCAACCATGGATATCGCGCTGAAGCCTAAAGAAGCCACTGGCTACTTTGGTGTGACTCCACCAGATCTCAGCGTTATTACCCGCGCTCGTGGTTCAGACTGGGTTTACACCTACCTGCGCAGCTTCTATCTGGATGAATCCAAGTCAACGGGTGTCAATAACGTAATTTTTCCAGATGTTGGTATGCCACATGTATTGTGGGAGCTGCAGGGTTGGCAGGAGGCTCGTTTTAAAAAGAACGAACATGGCCAGATGGAGTTTGAAAAATTCGAACTGGTCAAGGCGGGCAGCATGTCTACCGAAGAGTTCGATGGCGCCATCCATGATCTGGTGAATTTCATGACCTACCTGGGTGATCCCTCTCAGATGGAGCGCAAGGCTCTGGGCATAAAGGTCATTCTCTTCCTGCTGGTTCTGTTTGTGCTGTCTTACCTGCTGAAAAAGGAATACTGGAAGGATATCCACTAAGCAGAAAACAGCAGTTAAAAAACAAGGGTGCACAGTTTTCATGTATACTGTGCACCCTTTTTTTATTTTTTGGCGCCCTGTTGGGTTCCTAATTCAAGACAGTCTGGAGTGGCTTAAATGGCCGTAGTTTCTAATAAACGCCCCGTAATGACTCTCTACTCAGATCCTATGAGTGCATACAGTCATCGTGTTCGAGTGGTACTTGCAGAAAAAAATATCACGGTTGATATTATTGATGCCGATCCGCTGAATCCATCGGATGATGTTATGGATCTCAACCCATACGGCACATTACCAACATTGGTAGATCGTGACCTGACACTCTATGAGTCACGCATCATCATGGAATATCTTGATGAACGTTTCCCTCACCCACCTCTATTGCCGGTAGATCCGGTCTCTCGCGCCTCCGCTCGTCTGTACATGCATCGCGTGGACACCGATTGGTATACCAAGATGAATCGGATACTGGCTGGCGGATCAAAAGCGACAACTGCACGTAAAGAGCTAAAAGAGAGCCTGTTAGCAGCAGCACCTATCTTCACTGCAAAACCTTTTTTTATGAGCGATGATCTGACGCTGGCAGACTGCAGTATTGCACCACTGTTATGGCGTTTGCCTGAACTGGGTATTGAACTGCCTGCCCAGGCGAAATCCGTACTGGAGTACGCACAGCGTATGTTTGACCGGGAGTCATTTCAAGAGAGCCTGTCTGAAGCAGAGCAGGAAATACGATCCTGATCTCTAATCGCCCCTATTTGGTTCGTGCGCTGTTTGAGTGGTTGGTGGATTGTGGCCTAACGCCTTATCTGCTAGTGGATGCAACAAGTGATGGCGTGGCCGTACCTGAGCAACATATAAAAGATGGACGCATTGTGCTCAATGTCAATCCAAGCGCAGTAAAGGATCTTCAGCTTGGAAATGAGTTGATCTCTTTTAATGCACGCTTTGACGGAGTTCCAAGGACGGTGAAGATTCCACCAATGGCTGTGCTGG
This sequence comes from Gammaproteobacteria bacterium, assembly GCA_024275295.1. Taxonomy (GTDB): domain Bacteria; phylum Pseudomonadota; class Gammaproteobacteria; order Chromatiales; family Chromatiaceae; genus WFXD01. Next base: position 24,253 of record JAJRZI010000073.1, read on the forward strand.
GCATCTATTCCAAGGAAGATGGGCGTGGCATGCTGTTCCCTGATGAACCTGAGGGTGACGGTTCACCTGATAATGAACCCCATCCACCAAAACCATCACGTGAGCGCCCCAGCCTTAAAGTGGTTAAATAGGGGGCGCTTACATAAGAGGCTGGCTCCATTCGCCTCAACCTTATTAGTGAGAGAGCAGGCCCATGCTCAGTTCCTCCTGTCGGATGCCTACCAGTATCAGGTGTCCAGTATGCCTGTTTTCACCGTCATCGCTGTAGTCAAAGCGATAGATTCTCCGCAGGCGAATCCCCTCTATACCCCACCGAATCCCGACCCGATGCAGCGAGACAGTTTGATCCAAAAGCTGCACATTGCGCTCATTACAGGCCTTGCTACAAATCACAATCGCTTTTTCCTGTGCACGCAGGCTATCCAAAAACAGCCAGCCAATCGTGATCAGCAGCGCTGATATTGCGAGGGTTTCATGCATAGGAAGTGATGGTAATCTGTATTATTAACTGTGATCTGACATATTATCACTGTTTACAGAGACTATGAAAAATGGAGATTGAGATGGGTGAGATTCAGATAGTACAGGGTGATATCACACGCCTGGAAGTGGATGCCATTGTAAATGCCGCCAACTCAAGCCTGCTGGGTGGTGGCGGCGTCGATGGTGCCATTCACCGCGCAGCCGGGCCAGCGCTTCTGACAGCATGCCGACCACTGGGCGGCTGCCCTACGGGTGAGGCCCGGATTACACCGGGCTTTAGACTCAAGGCATCCTGGGTTATCCATACGGTTGGGCCAGTGTGGCACGGTGGAGATCAGGGTGAGCCAGAGCTATTGCAAGCATGCTATGAGCATAGTTTTGCGTTGGCATTGGAAAACAGCATTAAGAGCATCGCCTTTCCCGCCATCAGCAGCGGCGTCTATCACTTTCCAAAACAGGCTGCAGCAGTGATTGCACTTGAGTCTATGCTGGCTGCCCACAATGACTTTGAGATAATTATTGCATGCTGCTTTAGCGCAAGTGATACCGCACTCTATCAAGCCACAATTAACGCTTTGGTTTAGTAAGGCGATCCAGCCTGAGCCTTTGCCGCTCATCAAACAGGTGCTTTGAACCAACCCAGATAGCGGTCATTGAACCCAGACCGATACTGGCTGAGATAAGGAAGAGAACCAGAACCTGATACTTGGCCGCCTCCAGTGGTGAGCTGCCAGCCAGTATCTGCCCGGTCATCATGCCAGGAATGCTAACCACCCCCGCAGCTGCCATAGCATTCATGATGGGAATTAGCCCCGTACGCAGAGCATTACGACGAATCTCCGCAATGGCAGCATGCCAATCATGCCCCAATATAAGCCGCGCCTCGATGCTGGCCCGTTGTTGCCAGGCATTCTGATTCAAACTATCCAGACTGAGTGCCACACCCGTCATGGTGTTCCCCAGCATCATCCCCAGCAGCGGAATGAGATATTGGGGTGTATACCATGGATCAACCTGCAGAATGACCAGCATGGCCAACAGTGTGACGCTAAAGGAGGAGAGTAACATAGAGAAGATGCCCACCCCCATCCCCCAATACCCCAGGTATCGACGTTGCTGGCGGTTCATGACTTCATAGCTGGCCACAAGCAGCATAAAGAGTGCCAACAGACCGATGGTTAAAGGGTTGGATTGGGCGAAGATAACCTTGAGTACAAGACCCAGCAGGCTAAGTTGTACTGCACTACGTGCCGCAGCAATCGTCAGGCGTTTTTCAATACCCAACTGCAAATGGAAGGATAAACCTGCCAGTAGCAGCACAAGCAGTGCTGCAATACCGAGATCCCATGGCGTAAGCTGAATCAACTCCATCTGCCGCACTCCAGCTTGCCATCCTTAAAGTAGTAGTGATCCATACTGGAGAGATGCTGTGAGCTGTCATGTGTGACCCAAATGACGGCTGCCTGATGTTTTTGGCGATAGTCATTGATGAGCTGCTCCACCCGTCGGGCATTGGCCTGATCAAGGTTGGCAGTGGGTTCATCCAGTAGCAGCACCTCAGGCCCATTGCTCAGCAGGCGAAGCAGTGCAAGCCGCTGGCGCTCACCCGTGGAGAGTCGACTCACCTCCCGTTCCAGCCAGGCCAGAGAAAATCCCAGGGTTGCAAACAATTCGGTCTCAGGATGGGTAAAATGGTCACCCACCTGCTCTCGCCACCAGGCGCTCTCTGCGGGCAGGTAGCCAACCCGGCTGCGCCATTGTGGAGCAGAAATCTCCCCCTGCGCTGTACCATTGAGCCAAACCTCTCCCTGATGCGGATCAAGATCAGCAATGGCCCGAAGCAATTGAGTCTTGCCGCATCCTGAGGGGCCAGAGAGAGTGATACATTGACCGGCA